>CALMAR010000262.1:0-10149 GCA_937859855.1 uncultured Kineosporia sp. | reverse complement strand
GTCTGCAGCGAGTGGCTGTCGCAGGGCATGTGCCGCCCTCTGCCCGTGATGTGCAGGCACCGACGGATGCGACGTTGCCCCTGCTGACGCTCCACACCACACCCGGCCACCTGCTGCGCCGCTCGCAGCAAGTGCATGCGGTCCTCTGGGGCCAGGAGATGCACCGGGTGATCAGCCCGCCCCAGTACGCGGTGCTCAACGTGCTGAGCTCCAGCCCCAGCGGTCTGGACCAGACAACGGTTGGAGAGCTGGCGGCGCTGGACAAGTCGAATCTGGCGGACGTCGTGCAGCGGCTCCTGGCCCGTGGCTCGGTCCTGCGGCAACGTGATCCCGCTGATGGCCGTCGCCGTATCCTCACCATCGCTGACCCGGCCCGTGCCGAGCTGACGAGTCTGTCCCCGGCGGCCCGCCGGGTACAGGCCCGATTGCTGGAACCGCTCGGCGAGCCGGATCGCGCCCTGTTCCTCCAGGGTCTGCATCTGCTTGCGTACAACCCCTGACGACGGCTCGGACGCACCGCCGATGATGAGCCCACGTTGATCATGTCACCGTTTCCCGGCCGTATCGCCGACGTTGAAGACCGGCGGTGCGGTGCCCGGCCGTGGGGTCGTGCGCACCGGCGTCCTGGGTGAGAGCTCCGATCCCGAGGTGGCGATCGAGCGCCGGCGTTTCAGTTCCTGGATCGCGAACTCAGCCGCGGGAACAGGGCGAGCGAGTTCTCGCTCATCAGGGCCTGCCGCGCCGGTGCGCTGATGTCGTCGGTGTTGTCCAGGATGCCGGCCAGGCGCACGGCCGGTTCGGCTGGCGTGAACGGGTAGTCGCTTCCGTAGTGCAGGTGTCTGGGGTCAGCGACCCCGCCGAGTGCGCCGAGGAGTTCCTGCACTGGAGCGCCGGCCAGGTCGAAGTGGAGGCGGCGCAGCGCTTGGCGAACACTGGGCTTCGAGGGAGCCCCCGGCGGAGTGAGAAGCGGCAGCAGCAGTTCGATGCGGTTGGCCAGGACGGGCAGCGCCGCACCGGCGTGCGGGACGATGAACGTCAGGTTGGGGTAGCGCTCGGCCGCGCCGGACAGGATCAGGTCGGTCACCGAGCGGGTGGTGTCGAACATGAACTCGAGCATCGGCCGGGGGTAGCCGAGTGAGAGGTGTTCAGCTGCGCAGCGCGGGGAGGTCGGGTGCAGAAATATGACCGTGCCGCGCTCGTTCAGTTCGTCGAACAGCGGAGCAAGGACCGGGTTGCCCAGGTAGACACCGCGGTGATTGGTCTGCAGCACGATGCCGTCAGCACCCAGTTCGTCCAGCGCTCGGCGGGCCTCGGCCACGCTGGCGCCGATCTCTGGGACCGGCAGGCACGCGAAGTGGCCGAATCGCCCGCCGGGCCCGGCCGACAGGCGTGCTCCTTCCTCGTTGCACCGGCGGGCCAGCGCGACGGCCTGCCCGGCATCTCCGAAGTGGACGCCGGGCGAGGAGATCGACAGCATTGCCGTGGCTATGTTCAAACGGTCCATCAGCTCGAGATGAGCCGTTTCCGACCAGTCGGGTATCGCCCTGATGCCATCGGGATGGTCCTGACCCGCGTCGATCAGGGCTTGCCGGTAGAAGCCGGGGACGAAGTGAGCATGAACGTCGATTCGGCCGGTCACGAGAGCGCCGATGTGTTCTTGGCCGACGAGGAGTGGGCGCGCAGCGGCGAGTCGCTGGGAAAGCCACGCACCACGCCGTTGGGCAGGGTCAGTTCGAGTTGGCTGGGCAGCCAGGTGTACTGGTCGCCCTCTCGCTTGAGGTGGCCGCGCCCAGGGAACGGAAAGTGGTAGGCGAACACTTCGTAGCGGTGGCTCTCCACGTAGTCGTAGATGCGCAGCCGCTGCGCCGTCGCGGCCGGCTTGTCATGATCGAACTGGAAGCTCTACTCGGGCCGCTTGAGCAGCAGCACTTGATGGTGGCACAGGTCGCCCCAGCAGATCATCGTCTTCGCGCCGCGGGTGATCCGGTTAGACGTTATGGCCGGGGGCTGTGGCCGGCCGTGGCCATGGCGACTAGGCCGGGCAGTATCTCCACTCCGTCGTCAGCGATGATCACCGGTCCGCGTAGGGCATCAGGTTCTTGTGCGCCGCGGATCCGGGGGCTGGACGCGGGCATCCAGATGTCTCGGGTCGTGCTGTTCCTTGAACCTGCACCAGGCGGCTGGTGACCTGGTCCGTTCTGGAATAGCGAGCCGGGAGGACCGATGACAGGCTTCGGTTCATGCCTAAGACATGGTTGATCACCGGTGCATCGAAGGGTTTCGGACGCGAATGGGCGCAGGCCGCGCTCGAACGTGGTGACCGGGTCGCTGCGACCGCCCGCGATACCTCCACGCTGGATCAGCTGGTCTCCAAGCATGGGGATGCCGTGTTGCCGTTGCGCCTTGATGTCACCGACCGGGCGGCCGCCGTGACGGCGGTGCAGCAGGCTGCGGATCACTTCACCCGGCTGGACGTCGTTGTGAACAACGCGGGGTACGGGCACTTCGGCATGGTCGAGGAACTGACCGAGGACGAGGCGCGGGCCCAGCTCGAGGCCAATCTGTTCGGCGCATTGTGGGTGACCCAGGCCGCCCTGCCGATCATGCGTCAGCAGGGATCCGGGCACATCATCCAGGTGTCCAGCATCGGCGGGATCACAGCGTTTCCCAACGTGGGGATCTACCATGCCTCCAAGTGGGCGCTGGAAGGTCTTTCCCAGGCCCTCGCGCAGGAAGTGGCCGACTTCGGCATCAACGTCACCTTGATTGAGCCGGGCCCGTTCTCGACCGACTGGTCGGGCCCGTCGTCCAGTAGCAGCGACCCGATCCCGGCCTATCAGGCCGTCCGGGATCGGCGGGCCGAGCAGCGGAAGGCGATGACGCCCGGTGACCCGGCCGCTACCCGGGGGCCGATCTTGAAGATCGTCGACGCTGATCAGCCACCACTGCGGGCTTTCTTCGGTGTCACCCCGCTGGGGATCGCCACCAAGGACTACGAGTCCCGCCTGGCCGGATGGAACGAGTGGCAGCCGGTCGCGGAGGAGGCACAGGGCACTTGATCTCGACCAGTCCGGCGCCCCGGCCGAGCTGGTCTGCAGCCGGAGGACGGCGCTGAGGCCTTTTACGTCCAAGTGAGCCCGCGGGTCCCGTCCAGCGCGCAGTCGCCAATGGTCAACGTGCAGCGGCCGCGCATCGGACGCACCGGCGTGCGGCCGGTCTTGCCTCAAGCCGGGCTTTCCCTACCGGTTCTCCGCATCGCTCACAGATCCCATAGGTGCCGGCCGCTAGCCGTGCTATTGCCTCCTCCACCTCGGCCACGTGAGCCCGAGCCCGCCGCGCGAGCGCTGCAACCTGCGCCCTTTCGAACGCGACAGTCGCACCCTCTGGGTCATGCTCATCGTCAGCGTTGACGTCACGGGAGGCGTCCACCAGATCGTTGAAGTCGCCGGTCAGGCCGGCCAGGCGCGCCACAGCCTGGTTACGTTCGGCCTCGAGCAATTCGCGGATCAGGTGCATCGGTCAATGCTGACACTGCTTGGTGCGAAGCCCGCCAGCATGCCATCGGGAGCGTCACTCGCAGCCAAGAGGGCTGAACGCTGCTGTTCTTTCTGCCGCTTTAGTCGTCCTCGCCATGTCCAGCGGGAGTGCTGGGAGCCGTCTTGGAGGGCGCATTGCGACTGTCTGGCCTGTCATAGCCAGGTCAGAACCGACCACATGCGGCAGCGGCTCCAGATGCTGGCGGCAATGTCCTCCTGAAGTGCCAACGGGTGGGTCAGGGCCGCGCCCGGGTCTTGTGAGCAACGTTGAGAAACCAGATTCCGCCCGCGAGATGCAGCACTCCGATGCCCAGGAAGAACGCTGCCCATCCGTAGGCGCTGTAGCAGAAGCAGATGAGTCCGGCGGCGGCCGCAGCGGCGCCGCCAATGATGTGGGCCGCCGAGAAGGAGCGGAGATGACGGTATTCGTAAGGCGCGATCAATCGTGCCGCACCGGACCGTGGGGGAGAAAGCCACCATGCGCGAAGAGACCCGACGGATGCGTTCATGGAAACCATCCTTCCTCCCTGCCGATGATCTCTCCAAAGCTGGTGTTCGGGGAAGGCGGAGTTTCCTCGCCGGACAGCCCGGCACCGCCTGCCGTGGGCGAGTTCGGACCGGCTGCCCGCACCCGACGTTGGTCATTGCATCAGCCAGATCGGCTCCGGAGAACGGCCATTCACCACGAAACCGCCGGCCGAGCACCATCTGCTGCCTGAATTTGGTCCAGGCACGCCAGGAGGACTACCCGCTCTCACCTGTTAGCCGCTTGCCGGGTTCGGTCAGGCGGCTGGGGTCTCGGGAGCACTTAAGCCCTTCACAGCGGCAGCGCTCAAGGAGGGTAAGTCCTCGGTGCGACCGCAGTGAACCGCCCCGACTCTCCCGGAGGCCCGCTTGGTTACGCGAAGGCAGTGCTGGCCGGCAGCGCGAGCAGGGTTGGTTCACGGGTCACCTCAGGCCTGAGTCGTTTGTACCGCGTGCCTTCGTCCGGCCTACTCTCAATGGAACCCACGGCAGGATGGGGGACCCGATGATGCGCAGGGCTGTGCGAGCCCGGCCGCTCCTGCTGATCGGCTTGGCCGCTGTCGTGGTCGCCGTGCTTGCTATCGTCCTGCTGGCTGACCGCCCGCGTCCCGCTGCCCGAGCTGGCGACACCCTGTCGCCCGCGGCTCTGGCTACGGCTCGAGCAGCGGCTTCGCATCCCTCGTGCGGCTGGCGCCGCAGCAACGTCACGGTACGCGATGTCCCGGATGTGCTCTACCTGCCATCGGCGCAGATCGCTGGGCCCGTGGCCGGCCGGGTGGATCCCGAAATCCTTGGCCCGGGCTGCACCACCTGGGCCGATCGCCGTTATGTGGCCTACGTGATGAGCCATGGGGAGGTGATCCGAAGGCTTCTGGTGACTGGACCCGAGGAAGACTCCAGTGAGCCGTACAACCCGAACGACAACGAGCAACTGGGCGTGCCGAAGGAGTCGACGCTGACTATCGGCGGCCTGCCACGGGATCTCTACGATCGCAGCGGTTATCGCGGTGCCGCCAACCGCTGGGTCTACGCATCCTGGAGGGAATCTGACGGTGGCTCGTGGGCCGCCATCACGCAAGGCGCCACACCTGCGGTGATGCGGAAAGCGCTTCAGGCACTGACGATCACCAATGGAATGGTGCGGAACACGACTGCTCCGCCGGGCTTCTCGACCTGGGCACCACCCGTCGACCGGTCCTCACGGAACGGGCCCGTTCACAGTCTGGGCGCCCAGTTCCATGTCGTCAGCGGCGTGCCCGCTTGGCAGTGGTACGTAGCCGCGGCCGATGTCCGGGACGAAGCTCCACTGCACGCACGACGGGTCCGGATCGGAGCCGTGTCCGGATGGTGGCAGCCGCCGGGAGCTGCTGCGCCCGATTCGGGCGGGGCCCTGGAGTGGAGTCAGGATGGGCTGGTCTTCCAACTCAGATCTATCGCGGCCGCGGACCTGACACTGGAGCAGGCGATCTCGGTGGCGCGGTCAGTGACCAAGGTGAGCCCGGATGATCTCCGGCTCTGGACGACGGTTCAGAAGAAGTGATCGGAGGGACCCAGTGTTGCGCCGAAACGCTGATGACCATGTGGTGGGGCGGCTGACATCCTTGCTGGGTGGCTTCTGCCGAGATCACCGGGGCGGCTCAGCTTCTGGCCAGGACCGGTGACGGAGTCCTGTTCTATGGTCTGACCCCGCCGCGGCTGACCACCACCGCGGAACAGGCGGATGCCATTGCCGAGGTAGCCCTGGCCCGGCTGCGGCCGGTGCAGGTCGACGGGCTCATTCTCTATGACGTGGACGCCGAGACGGACCGATCGGCCGCCCCGCGGCCGTTCCCGTTCATGCCGATGATGGATCCGGCCGTTTTCCTCGACCGTCACCTGGGCGGCTGGGCCGGGCCGGTGGTCGTCTACCGCGCCGTGGGCAAATACACCGGGGAAGAGCTGGGCCAGTGGCTGTTGGAGGCGGACCGCGACCGGGTGCTGACCGTACTGGTCGGGGCGGCGTCCCAGCGCCAGGTGGGGAGGACCAGCCTTCCTGAGGCCTACCGCCGGCGCGCTGGGCTCGCGTGTCCGCCGAGCATGGGCGGCGTTGTGATCGCCGAGCGGCACGCGGAAACGGGAGGAGAGCACGAGCGCATGCTGCGCAAGCAGGATGCCGGCTGCGAGTTCTTCGTCTCCCAGGTCTGTTACGACCTCGACCACACCCGGAACCTGCTGTCCGAGTATGCCTACGGCTGCCGGGATCTGGGTCTGAACCCCCGGCCGGTCGTGCTGACCCTGGCCCCGTGCGGTTCGGTCAAGACCCTGGAGTTCATGTCCTGGCTCGGCATCGACGTCCCCGGCTGGCTGCGGACCGAGATCAACCGGTCCAGGGACCCGCTGACAGCGTCCTACGAGCAATGTGTCGTCAACGCGCGGGTCCTGATCGCGTTCTGCCGCCGGCTCGGCGTGCCGTTCGGGATCAACGTCGAAAGCCTCACCAACCGCAAAGCCGAGATCGACGCCTCGATCGACCTCCTCCACCAGATCCGCAGCCTGCTGGGCTGAAGAGGACGGAGGCCAGACCTAGCGTTGGACACACAGCTTTACTTCATGCGTGCCTACGAGTCCGCGCTCGAACCAATGACCAGCACCCAGCAACAAGCAGCAGCGCTGGTCTTGAGGATGTCGATGGCCTGGGTTGTCCGGTGCGATGTTCGGCAGGGGAGGGCCGCCGGCTGGACCCGGCCCGTAAACGGCCAGCGGGGACGCCGGCAGCCGGTCGTGGAAGCCGTTCGGCTGTCCACCTTCGAGCAGGAAGTAGCCGTCCGGGAAGCGGAGCTGCTGGCAGGTGGTCAGTTAGTTGTGTCGTGGAGCATGGTGAGGAGGGCTGTCCAGCCGGTGGTGCGTCCGGCGTTGTCGCCGGCTGGGGTGCCACCGGCGAGGTTCGCGACACCATCGCTGGTGGTGAAGCTGGTATTCGTGTCCGGGACGCCCGCCCGCAGGTTGCCGACCAAGTGGCCTGCTCGCGCTGCCTTGATGACGACCGGCTTGGCCGAGCCGGGATGGGACGCAAGACGCGCCACAATGGCGTCGGTCCAGGGACAGGAGGGCCACACCACATCTTGCAGCCCGCAGACCAGCAGCACAGGCCCGCGGATTCTTTCCACGGCAATATTGGATGCTGGTGTGGTGGCGGCGTTCGCCTCTCCGACCAGATCGTTGGTAACGAATGGCACCGGCTTATGCGCCAGCGTCCAGGCCGGTTGGACGATGGTGGAGATCGCCGGGCCGGCGTCCGCGCCGGGCACCGTGGCGATGACCCCGTACACCAGGGCCGGAAAATCGGCGCCGAGGAGTTGCGCGGCCTCGCTGCCGCGGGAGTTCCCCCAGACGAAGATGCGTTTGGGGTCCACACCGGGCTGGCCGGCCAGCAGCCGCACCGCAGAAGTGAAGTACTCCAGCGGAATGCGTGCGAGGTCCGCCGGCAGCCCGGGCTCGTGGAAGTAGGCCAAAGCGAGGGCCGGATATCCGTGGGCAGCCAGCGTCGCGGCCTGCACTGTCGTGGACAGCCCTCCCTCCGAGCCCCCGAAAACCACGACTGCGGGGCGCCGCCGGACCGTTTGGGCGGGAAGAAACAGTTCACCGTAGGTCCCGGTTGTCGCTGGTCGCTCGTCCTTCTGCACTACCCCCAACTGCAACGGGAGTTGGCGCGTCAACGCAGTTCTCGCCACGATCTTGGATCCCGACAGCACCGCAATCGACATCTGCCAGTTGTGTGGCGGGACGAACAAGCCTTCCGTACTGATCGATCCGTGAGGTGCCAGAGTCTGGAACAGGCCCATCGTGTCGGCCCCGGTGTAGCTGCCACCGGTCGAAGGCTGCTCACTCGACACCTGGCCAGTCCCTGAGGCGGTGAAGTCCGCCTCCGATGACCACGGCACGCCCTTCGCATCCACCGTCGACACCCGCAGCTTCACCCCGGCCCCTGGCGCAGCGCCTGACACGTCAACCCTGATTGGGCTGTCGTAAAGCGCGGTGAAAGGGCCCGCCGTGAGTCGAAGTGACCGGCCCGGGGCACCCTGCGAACACCCTGCCAAGGCCACGGCGAAAACCGCGACTTGCAGCGCCCAGACACGCAGCCGCATCTGCGCAACGTAATCCATAATCCCACTACGCAACATCCGCTCCTCCCACTTTATGGTCGGCAGATAACGGCCGCAGGCCCCGGTTGGGAGTGTCCTGAAACGGTTAACGGGTCTGGCTCGAGACGCCGAGCGTGAGCGCTTGGCGGGATGGAGCTGGAATGTTGGACCCGATCAAGCACATGATCACCGACTCGCAGGACCCGATGACTGGCCTCGACATGCAGGCGGATCGACCGGCTGGCGCTCCGGCGGCGGAGCCGCTGGAGGTGGTCGGTCAGCAGCGGCTGGCCGAGCAGCTGGTGGCTCAGGCCCGTGCGCAGGGCCTGGATCTGGCCGGTGCGGACGGGCTGCTGGCCCGCAGCTGACGAAGCGGGTGCGTGGAAGCCGGCCCTGAACGCCTTCGACATCGCGTTCCCTGGCCGGCTTACGCCGAGCACCACCAACTGATCAACTGCCGGACTCCGTTACACCGAAAATCGGACAGGCCCCGCCCAGCGATGGCCGTGAGTTTCCTGCACGCGCTCTATCACCTGCCGATCGTGTTCATCGTGCGCCGTGCCTACCTGGCCGAGGGCAACCGCTGGCTGACCGTCCGGATCTTCCTCCCCGTGCTCACCACGGCCAGGACTGTCTACGGATGGATGGGTAGGGGCGGCGGGCTGGACGGCCCGGCCTGAGCGCCTGAGCAAGGCGGTGGCCAGCGCCACCGTAAGAGCCGCATTATTGTCGGTAGACGAATTGTGTCATCGGCGGCAATCTGACCGCCATGGAGATCACGAACCTCGCCGGCTCTACCACCTGCCGGCCCTGGACGGGGCGCCGGTCGCCGCCCGAATCGCCGTCGGCGTCGCTCGGGCGCCGGCTACCCGGTGACTAGACCGGCACACCTGGCGGCCGGGCACGATCAATCCGGAAGGTGTTCCACACTGCACCGGCGTGGGCGGCTGGTGGCACGAGGACGCCTTCTGGTCGAAGACCGGCCCTGGCACCGGCAAGATCCGCAACCTGGCCCGGGACTCGTACTGCGTCGCCAGCCACGAGTTCGGCGTCGTGATCGTGAATGACGCCGTTCGAGTCGAAAACGCTGGTCTGGTGGCAGATTTCAGGACCCGGCCACCGAGGGCGAATACCCGGCCCGCCTGCAGGGGGCGCCACTCGCTGGCGGTGGTAATGGCGCCGTCCGGCGCGTCCCACGACTGGGACGTCCAGCACTCCCGTGGGTAACCGGCCCCGGTGAGCAACTGAGGAGAGGAAAGATCATGAGGATACGAATCGCGAGAGCGCTGGCCGTCCTGCTGACGAGCGTCGCCACCTTGGTCGGCGCCACGGTGTTCGCCCCGACCGGGTCGCAGGCGGCAGACGGCGTGACCGATCGAGACAACATCGTCTTGACAGGCGTGTCGGGCGCGTTCTACGTAACCGGTAAGTGGGATGACACCAACTGCGACGCCAACACCCAGAATCACTGCTCATCGGGGGCCAACGGCGCAAAGATGCTTGTCATCGACGTGACCGCCCCGTCGGGCTACCTGTTCTCCAGCCTGGGAAACGTGGCCTACGACGTGTGGGGGGACGGCGTGTCCTGCTACCCCTCCGGCCAGAGCTTCGCCGTGAGTTGGAAGCGGATCAGTAACACGCACCTGAGGTGGACGGCTGCGGCGTCTGCGACGCACGTACGCCGGGTCCGGGCGATCTTCCAGTGGGATACCGACAACACCCTAGCTGGTTCGACCACGGTCGAGTCGTTCGGCATCAACCCCTACGGGATCACCCACACCTACATCAACCCGTGCTGACACGGCGGGAGGGGCCGGCCTGCTCAGGGCCGGCCCCTCTGAGCCGGAGAGCAGGCTTGAGAGCGCTACCCCTCGGGCAGCAGCTCGACAGGGACGGCGACGCCGATGGCGCGCAGCGGGCCAGGGCAGCGGTCAGAACCGGCCAGCCGCGCTGCCGGGCCACAGCAC
>CALMAR010000261.1 GCA_937859855.1 uncultured Kineosporia sp. | reverse complement strand
GGCTCCAGCCCGCCTTCACTCGCCGGTCTTGCGCTGCACGCACCAAGACCCCGGCCACCGTTCAAGAACCTTCGACGCAAGCCAATAGGTCGGGTTGAGCAACCCGGTCCGGTACCCCGAGGACCGCACGGCCTGGAAGATGATCGACGGCTCCCTGCCCGCCAGCTGGACACCGGACCTGGCGTCGCTGACCATCGCCGTGGCCGCGGCTCACACCGATCCCGGCCAGATGCCGGTCACGATCCGGCTGGACTTCTGGCCGCCGGTCCAGACCACCGCGGTCGGCGTCACCCTCGCCCCGGATCCACCAGCGCCACCGCGTCCTAGCCGATCGGCGCCACCCCAGCCGCAGCCCAGCAGTTCACCCCAAGACAACCTCAGGCACTCTCTGCGCCGGTGCCGGTCAGCATCACCGAAGGTGAAGCTATCAGTGTCACGCTCGACCCCGGCGGCTCCGGCCAGCCCGTCAGTGTGGGACCGGGCGCACTCGATCGGAGTGGAATCCACCGCCCAGACGTCATCGGACCACAGGCTGGTGTCCTCACCCAGGCGCCGGATCAGCCAGGTCAGGGTCGGCGTTAGTTTCCGCAGCCGCTTGTTGTAGCCCGGCTGCTGCGGCAGATACGGGAACAGATGCCTCAGATGAGCGCGGGCGAACCGCAGCCAACAGGCCTCGCTGGTAAGCTCAGCAGCGCCTGCATCACGCTCAATGCCACCAGCTCGGGATCGCTGAACTGCGGCTTTATCCCCACTTCAGGCCGCCACGGAGCATGCTGCGGCGAGCCTGCCAGCAGGTCAACAACCTTCACACAGAATGCGGTCGCGAGGGTGTCCAAGGCGGCGTCCATCAACGGGCCTTCCGGTTCGGCGATTGGTAAGCAACTCCGATCTTGGAAACCCTTCAGCCCTGAAGACAAGATCTGCCAGCTCGCGGAACGTGAAGGGCTGCAGGCGACCAGGAGCAGGCCGACGTGAACCGTCGGCGTCGCACCGACGTCGTCGTTCGTGGTGGCCAAGCCCCAGTCGGCTGGGAGGTGCAACTGTCCGCGATCAACACCTCGCAGCTGACCCGCCGGATTGCAACCGCCACCGGAGACGGGCTCGTCTCGTCCTGGCTGACCATGGCCCACACCGCCGGATTCAAGGCGATCATTGACCGGGCTCCGGCCTGCTCCGCGAAGGAGTCGTCCACGTTCGAGATCGCGACCAGCGGCGACCTGCGCGTGTTTCAGGGGCTGAAGAACCTTGCCATCGTCCCCTGCACCGAGCAGCGCGATGAGCTGGCATCGGGGTCTGACCTGCTCCGGCCACCATGCCCGCCCCGCACCGTTGGCGGAAGACCACCATCCCAGCCTGGTTGGCCACACCGCGCTGCTCGTTCTTCTCCGTCACTGTCGTGTAGGCGTGATCAGTAGGGATGTCGCATCGCCCATTAGAGACTTCTCGACCAGCCGGCCACCCGTAAGTCACCCGTGAGCCGAGGACCTCGCGGTGGCCGTCGCCATTGACGCCCGTGGCCAACAGCACAGGCGCGTTCACCACACACCCGCCTTGGCGGACCTTCATTGTCAGGGCATCAGCGGCCAGGAACGTGAACGGGCCGGCCGCATCAAGGGGCCGGTGCCGGAACTCCTCCACGAGCTGATCCAGCTCGGCGGCCATCCGCGACACCTGCGACTTCGACAGCGAGTCGATACCGAGAGTCTTGACCAGCTTGTCCATCCGGCGAGTGGATACTCCAGCCAGATAGCAGTCCGCGACGACCGTGATCAGCGCCGTTTCGGCCCGCTTGCGGCGTTCCAGCAACCACTCCGGAAAGTACGTACCCTTACGCAGTTTCGGTACTGCGACGTCGATCGTCCCGACCCGGGTGTCAAGGTCGCGGTGCCGGTATCCATTGCGCTGAGCAATCCGCCCGGGCGTGGCACGGCTCCTCTCGGCGCCCACGACGGCGTCAGCATCCGCGAACGGCAGCGCGTTGATGATGCTCTGAAGCAGGCTGCGCATCAGATCGGGAGAGGCCTCCGACAAGGCTTCGCCCACCACGCCAGCAGGATCGACAATGTGCGGTGCGGTCATCGTGTCCTCGAGGATTCTGTGGAAGGTTGACTCGAAGATCACGCGGTGACCGCGCCAGCGTCACGGAAATGCCCGTCCCCGACCACTCGACCGTCGGCGATCTTGTTGTGCGCACCGATGCACTCGCCGATCTCCTCGGCCGCCGCCGTCGCTGCGCGATGCGCCGAGAGACCCTCCGGGCGGCTACGGTCCACCAGCCCAGCCAGCTCTATACCCCAGGTCTGCACCTCGCTCATGACCACGTGAAGCTACGCGAACCGGTCACCCTCGGACTCACGGCGATCCGGCACGGACGGGAGTCAAGAAACCGCGTAGCCGCGGAAGGACTGGTTGACCGGGTCCAGTCCTTTCGCGTCGTCCGACGCGCTCAACGTGACCGCGATGCTGTCGCCGTCGTCGTCCAGGGCGCAGAGCTCGGTGCCGCAGGTCGGGCAGAATCCGCGCCGAGTCTCACCTTCGGGTGGGTCGGGCCCGCGAAAGCCATCTGCAGAACTCCGGCCAGAGAGGTCTTCCCGGCCCCGAAGCTTCCGTTGATCCACGTGATCACGGCACGGAATCTACCTTGGTCGCCGCTCCTGCCAGACCTGCTCGGAATCCCGTCACATACCCCTCGCCCAGCCGGGGCTGATAGTTCGCGCGAGGGCGTGACACGGTGAAAACGGTAAAATCAGCGTGGCCTGGTCACGGATTTGTTCGCAACAAGGCTGAACCGCGACGAGCAGCCCACCTCCAGCAACCGCGCCGGTTCAGCAGCTCGGTTTGCATGCGGCCCCAGAAGCTCTCGGCGACGGCGTTGTCGTACGGGCCCCGACGCTCTCGAACTAAGGGACAGGCCTGCGTCCCCGGCGCGTTTGGTGAAGGTCCAGGAGGTGAACCGAGTGCCGTGGCCGGCGTGGATGACGGCAGGCTCCAGCTGCTGATTCCGGGTGCGTGTTTCGATGGTCATGCCCAGGGCGTTGGTGGCTACGTCGCTCGCTGCCGGGAGTCAATGGCCCATCCAACGACCCGCCGGGACCAGGCATCCAGGACGACACAGCAGAAGACCTTGCCTGTTCTGGCGGCTCAGCAAAGATAGCCGACGTCCCCGCTGGGCAAGGAGATTCCGAGGTAACCGTTGGGGCCGGTCTCCTGTCGGAACGGCGCATCCTGGGGATGTGTGGGACCGTCCTGCGTATTGTATGGCTGAATATTCATGTTCTGGTCCCACAACGCTGCGCTCATCTGATCGCTGCCCAGGCATTGACCGTTGCGCGCCGGCCCCCGGTACTCTGCGCCCAGCTGTATGTCGTAAACCTTGGTGTAGGCGTCTTCCAATCCGGAGACCGCGTGGTAGTTGAAGGCGCCGCTGAAGTTGATGGTCCAGTGGCCACCGTCGCGGAAGATGTCGATGTACAGCACGGCGGACGGGCTGGGTGATAGGAACCGGACGACGTGGTGGTGCTCCCACTTGTAGCCATTGCCAGCCACGTCGTGATCGGACCAGTAAAGGTAGTAGGCATTACAGCCGGAGCTGTAACAGGTGGAACTGCCCGCAGATCCGGCTTCGAGGGTGTAGCCGATGCACTGCTTCTTCTGCGCGTCGCAGTAATTTCCGTTCGGCAGTGCGAAGCCATCAACGACGCCGGCCTCGATGTAGTTGTTGGCGCTCATACTAGTCCATAGCGAGGTGTTCATATGGTTAGGCACATAGCCCGAGCTGGCTCCTGACAACATCCAGGCCATCTGCATCGCTGCGTGAGCGCCGCGCCAGTTGCTGGTTTTCGGATTGAAAATGTGGCTTTTGATTCCGTCGTAGCAGCCGTTCTCCCAGCAGTCCGTCCTCTGCATCTGCACAGCCGCAACCGCCGGTAGAGAGGTACCAAGGATCAGTGCTGCGATCGCAAGACCGCCGACGAGCACTCTGCGCCACCCATGCATCGACCTCATAGTTCCCTTCAGAAGTAGATCGTCTAATTATGATGAGGGTCAGGGGGCAGGACAACACGTTCCCGAAATCTTGCGAAAATGAGCCCACAAGGTTGCTGATGTACCGTCGCACTCAACCATGTTCCGGCTGACGGTTGTGCTTCTTCAGCGGCCGTGCACAGCCCTAGCAGACGTCCCACTTCTCCGGCTCATCGCATAGCCCTGCATGGTGCGAATCAAAACGTTGATTAATTTATTCACTTGTCGTCATAGGGAGAGTTCTCAGGCAGCGTCGGGCTGCAGGGTTCGTCGCCGACTGCCGCGAGCTTGACGCCGAACGTCGCCTAGGATCAGGGGAAGGCGCACGTCGCTTCGCCAGGTGGACCATTGCATGTTTCGCGGCTTCGCGGTATCCGGCTATAACTCCTCTTCCTCCTCGGCATCATCCCTCAGTAGGCGCTCCGCGACCTGGTCGAGATTGCTCAGGGACTGGTAGAATAGCTGCCGATGATCATGGCTGATCTAAGATAGCCGTCGACCTCAGCAACGACGCCTACGTCTAGAGATCGTGCCCTGACTACGACGGCTCTTGCAAGGAACGGCTGATGGACGGGCCAGAACGTGATGTCCTGAAGACTTCGGCACACGGCCAGGAGCTCATCGCTCGATAGCCGTTCAACGCGGTCCGCGAGTTCAGCAGCCACATGGGGTCCCATCCGTGGCATGGCCACGTCCAGCACTGATCGTCGAGCCAGCGGGTCGAGCTCTGGCGCTCGTTCCAGAAGCCACGCGGCGACTGTGGGGCTGCGGTTCTCCAACACTTCGGGGAGACCGGCGACCACATCGCTTGTACGCCGCCAAAGAGATTCCTGATTTCCCAGGTGATCGAGCACAGCGAACGGGTGACGTGAAGCGATACCGGCCAGCACTTGCTGAACGACATACTCATGCAGTCCGGCACGTTCGATGAGATCGAGAACCGCGACGACGTCAGCCTCCTCGATCGAAGCCCCCCACTCGATTCCCTGATACTGGCACGCCTCACTGATCAGGTGAACGCACATCGGGGGACTTGCGGCCGAGGCCACGAGTTGATGCGCATATGGGCCTGGCGATGCCCGGAGCAGGAACGCGCCGGCTTGCTGGAAGGCTAGTCGGGTCGCTTCGTCGTCTTGCAAGGTCCCGAGCTCGTGGAGATGCCGCAGGGCGGCGATATCGCTCCACCCGAACTGCTCAAAGCATTGAGCGACGGCCAAGGCGACGACTTGTCGATGCCTGGTCAGGTCTCCGAGCCACTCGCTTAGGCTGTCAGGGTCGTTGCGGGCCCAGGCCGCCAAGAGCATCCGGAGGTCAGTGTCCAGACCGCCAGGCGGTCTCGACAGGATTTCGCGGACGATCCCGGGTACTCGGTCAGGGATGTCCGCGGCCAGCTGGTTTATGAGCCCCCAGAGCGAGGGAGCCTGACGAGTTCGTGCTGCGCGTACTTCGCGGACTGAGGAATCCACTTGTGCGACCAGAGATTCGTCGCTGAGCTCGATGAGTCTTGTGATGATCGCGTCCTGTAGATCATGTTCGCTGCTGTGGTGTAGCGCAACCGTCCGCTCGACCTCACGGTGACCTGTGGCGTCCCGTTGCTCCGGAGTCATTTGGGCTTCTGCTGAGCGTTCCCGCTGAGTTTCTTCGATGATCGACTTCAGCGATGGGACATCGCGCTCACGCCAAGACTCCTCGACGTGCCATCGGTGGAGAAGAAGTTCGACGAGGTCATCGTCGGGGCGGCCGTCCAGCTTCGCCAGGAGCGTCATCGCTGCGTGTCTCACGTGCGGTGACCGGGCTCGTTGCGATTCCCAGGTGATCTCTTCGCGGATTCGGCGTCTGATGACGGCACTAGTTGTGGTCCGGGCGGCTGTCGTAAGCGATTCTATGGTGGCGAGATCGTCGTTCTCCCACGCGAGAATCTGCTCCAATGATGGCTGAACCGTGTTGTTGACGTGTGGTTCCCGCATCAGAGTGCCGAGGATCTCGATGGCTTGTGAGGCCCTTCTGAGGTCGGCGTCCACGGCAACCTCAGTTAGCAGGGAGCGAATTTCATCACGCAGGACTCGAACTGAGTCCGGTCTGATGAGGTAACCGTGCAGCTGGATCTCATGACGTCGTGCTTGTCGGACCTGCATGCCTTGTTTCACGACCAGGCTGCGGAGCGGGAACAGCGGCGTTACAAGGTCGGCGTCCCTGCCCGGTGTTCTCAACCAGTCCCGGACGCGGGCCACGATCCGCTGAGGGAAGGATCGATCCGGGGGGTTGCCGAGATGAGCCAAGCGGTCGGTGACGACCCGGACGGGATGGTCTGACGCGTTGGTGTGATCGTGGGTGACGCGAGCCAATGCCAAAAGCGCATCTAACGCTGGTTCGAGCAGGTCTGGATTGGCCTGAGCGCATTGGCCATAGGCCGGTGCGAGCAGCCTGCAGATATCGCTCGCGGCAATCGGTGACAGTCCGAGATGCTCCCTCCAGGAATCGGGTTCATGGAGGGGGCCATAATCAGACTCGATATCTGACGCTGTCGTCGCGGGCGCGTCCGTTGCCGAGGTGATTTCGCCACGAGAGCGCCGCGGCCGAGATTCCGGGCCATCGAGACTGTGCCGGAGCTCTTCCAGGAGTGGCAGGAATCGGTCCGGCCGGGTGATGGCCAAGCGGGACACCCTGGCGAGGAACTCCTCGGTCCGGCTGAGACTGTTCTGTAGAAGCCCTGTTCTGATGTGTTGCCAGATGACTTCGCCCACGGGTGATTGGCCCTGCTGGCTTAGCCGCCAGTCCAAGTCGGCCACGGAGAGAATCAGCTGCATCCCATAGCCGTTCGAGAAGGTCTCCCACAGCGTGTCCACAAAACCCGTGGGCATGTTGTCGATCGAGGAGACGCGTTCCAAGGCGTCATCCCTAAGGATTTCTGGTGCCACGCGGGTCCCGTGGCTTCGCACCAGTACGCCGCGGGCCCGCAGCGCAACTGTGATCGTGAGCAGCTGTGAAACGTCTACGCCGACTGCGGTGGCGATCAGTCTGCGAGTTTGGAGGTCCTCGTCGTTGATCCCAGCGAGTGCCGCGTACACGGCCAGCGTTCGACGGACGACGTCGGATGCCGAACCGTCTATACCGGCGGTGACATCGAAATAGCGACCCAGTACGCGCTCCCGCAAAGACGGATCCACACCCAGCGGCCCCTGCAGATCACCTGAAACGATGAGGTTGACCGTGATGACGGCAACGTGCGGGCTGTGCCGGGCCTGACCGGCCAGGTAGGAGACCAGGTGCCAGGAGGCGTCAAGTCCGGCCCGCTCGACCAGACCTTCGACCAGTCTGGTGGCTTCTGCACCAGAGAGCTGTCCCAGTTCGACTTCAAAAAATTCCGAAGGAGCGAATGCCGTGAACTGGTTGCGGACCGCCTCAGCAGAAGTCGGCCGGAAACTGACCACGAGTTGCGTCCCTGGCACCTGAGCCGCGTACGTGACCAGCAATCCGAGAGAGCTTGGATTGGTGTGGGCGTCGTCAACCACGACGACCGACGGTTGACCTGGGAGATCGGCGATGGATGAGGAATCCAGAGGCATGTTGGGCGAGAGCACAACGATCGGGACTCGCGGATCGCGCGATTGAGCCCGCTGCAACCCCTCGCGTAGAAGACGCGATTTGCCGCGCCCTCCTGGTCCAGACAGCAGCACGACGCCCGGCCAGTCTCGCCGGCGGTCCATCGCTTGATCGAGTGTCGCGAGCGCAGCATTGCGCCCCACCAGAGGACCGCGGTCATTGAGTGGCTTGGTTTCGTCTTGCCCTAGTTCGACGAAGCTGTCCAAGGAGATGAAAGGGTCTTGTCCGGGTGAGGCCATCAGTTGTCGGCGTCTCGCCTTACCCCATGTGGCGTCCAGGACATCACGTTGCTTATGGGGCGGGAGATCGTCTACCAGACGACCAAGGGCCCGCCTGTCGAGCAACACCCAGTCAACGTAGCTCCGCATCTCCCGCCGAACGGCGGTCGATGCTTCGCATGAGAGGACGAGATGGTGTACGTAAGCGGCGTGGTTTAGTGCAGCGACCGCTTTGCGGACATCCCTGGGTGAAAACTCCTGATAACGCTTGCACTGCCAATCCGCCGAGCGGCCATCACTGAAATCACCCTCGAAATCGATACCATCCTGCGGATCGCCTCGCCGCCCATATCTGTCGATCCGGACCACGCGAGGCTCGTCGCTCGTGACAAACTTTTGAGCGTTCAACAGTCGCTCGATGAAGTCCTCAAACTCCAGCTCGCTCAACTCGTGCGTCGGAAGCAGGTGCGGAGACCCGGTCGGGAGTGGACCGCTTTCCAGCTCAGCGCCCTGCTCCAAACGAAGCTCCCCTACCCGACCGTCCTCGTGCACACCCCGATCCTGGCACCGCCGTCCGGCAACCACACAGCTGACGACGACCCGGACGCTCCAGAAACTTGCTGTCCCGGATAGAGCTCTCGGTCAGAGGCTGCGCACAACACACCCCTGCGGTGAGAGGTCAACTGGGCAAGAGTCCAGCGCTTACTAGCGTCTGACGCCGGTCGGCTCAAGCGGGAGGTCAACGCCTCTTGGTGACCCATGGTTACCGTCTCGCCGCACCTTCGCGTGCACCCCGAGAACCGAAAGGGCCGCGCCCAGCTGGTCCTGGCCCGGGCGGGTAACTTCAGCGCCCGGGCCATGAGCGTCGCCGGCTCCACTGTGATCGCTATTCACGCAGTCCTTTTCCTTGTCCTGATCGGCTCAGGTCTCCGTCCCGGGCGCAAGCCTCAGCGATGGCCATGCCAGCGTGCATGGCGTCGGGGAATCTGCTGTGCCAGGTTCCGTCCTATCTGCGGGCGACGTCGGTGGCGGTGCCCAATCCGCTGATCGAGGTCGGCTTCACCAGCGACCCGGGCAGGTACCCCGAGGACCGCGCGGCGTGGCAGATGATCGACGGCTCCCCGGCCACTAGCTGGACACCGGACCCGGCGTTGCTGGCCATCGCCGCGGTCGCGGCTCACACCGAGCCCGGCCAGCTGCCGGTCACCATCCGGCTGGACTTCTGGCCGCCGGTCCAGGTCACCGCCGTCGGCGTCACCCTCGCCCCCGGATCCGGCAGCGCCGCCGCGTCCTGGTCGATCGGCGCCACCCCAGCCGCAGCCCAGCAGCTCAACGCCAGCACAACCCAGACGCTCTCTGCGCCGGTGCCGGTCAGCATCACCGCGAAGGTGAAAGCTATCAGTGTCACGCTCGACCCCGGCGGCTCTGGCCAGCCGCTCAGTGTGGCTGAGCTGACGGTCCAGGGGCCGCGCTCCACGTGACCGCGCGGGTCTGACGGCCGGCCGGGCCGTTGCCTGCCCATGGCCTGCCCATGCCGGCAGCCGGAAGGTCCCGCCTCCCGTAGGGGTCTGGCATGTCACAAACCCGGGACACAACACCTTCCTCTATGGGTATGGACGTGGTGGCTTGGCGCCGTCGTTCAGCCCGGGACGTTAGGGCCGCCGAGCCGCCACAGTCCGGCGGTCAGGCACCCGCCTGGCCGCTGACCGTACGAGATTCCCAGGAAAAGGACTGTTACACGTGACTACGCGGACACAGATCATCACACGAATCGTCCCGGCCCTCGCCGCCACCGCCACAACCGCCGCCATGGCCGGTGTCATCTGGTTATGCGGCTGGCAAGATCAAACAGACGTGCTGATCAGCGCCCAGCAAGTCGCCGCGCCGGCTGTCCAAGCGGTGATGGGCCGGCTCCTGCGCAGGCGAGCATCCCGCACGTCCGCAGCGCCCGGAAACCGCGCAAGGCGGCAAAGCAAACGGGACGAGGAGGGCCGTCCTGCGCGGCCGCTGGCCGGTTCCTGCGTCTGCAGGCAGGCCACGGGCTGGCGGCCTGGACCATGCCGGGCTCTCCCTCCTAGGCCTCGCTCCAGCTCTGCTCAGTACCCTCCCGCCGGTCCGGCAGAACACCAGCGGCGGCCGGACGATCTCTTCCACTAGCCGGGCAATACCCCTACGGTGCGGTTATGCCGAGATTGCATGGGATCACGGCAAAGGTCCGGGTCAAACGGGCGCGGCGGCGATGGCGCCAGGCCGACCTCGGCCAGCGGATGCACTGGTCTGTCTCACAAGGCAGCGACCTGGAGTCCGGGCGCCGGGCGGTGCACGCGGGCGACCTGCCCGTCCTGTGCGCCGAGATTCCCGGACGCACCTGAACTTGGAATCGGTTCAGATCTTTCCTAGTACCGACCCTGCGAGTGCGTGCACAACGAAGGCCGCTGCATTGCGGGCGGCTTTCTGCTGGTCGGCGTCGGACTTGTCGAAGCCCCAGTCCGAGATGCCCTTGACCATGATCCAGTCTGGTTTAATCTCCTCCACGGTTGCCTGGTGCACTCCGCTGGCCTCCATCTCACCGGCTATGGCGTCTGGAAACTGCTGCCGCAGTTCGTCCACGAGCGTGCGCGAGTTCACCAGCGTGTTGGAGCTGAGTACGGTCCCGAAGTGCACTCTCGCCGCGTCCGGCGCCGCCCACGACACCGATGCTGCCTTAAGGCGATCTAGTAAGAGAGGCGAAGCGCCCACATGTTCTCCCCGTGGGATGATTCGGTCCGGGGTGACCTTCTTCAGATTCACGTCTTGCATTCGCCGGGCTACGACGAGGTCGCCAATCTGCTGATCTTCTTCCGGCCACAAGCCGAAGCAGATGCCGGTCAGCACGACGTAGTCGGGCTCCAGTTCCTCGATCAGGCGAAGGGCGCTCACGAGCATCCCGGCCGCCATCACAGTGCCCTGCTCCCCCGACTGCGCCAGGAACACATCCGTGGCGCCCAACGGTCCCAGTCGCCACGATGTCCGGCGCCTGCCTTGCTCCATCACCGGCTCCCGGCCGTTGCGCGCACCGACAGCTGCCATCACCTCAACGCGCTCAATGTCTGCCGCCACGAGCACGAGCGTCCGAGAGCGCAGAGCCATCTCCTCCACTTGATCAATCCCTCGCTTCGCCGTCTCTCGGTTCTTGATGACCTCTTGGCGCGTAGCCACAAGTCCTACCGGGATCGTCATCAGACCCATCAGGCTGATCAGCCAGCCGAGGACGGTGGTTCTCAGGGTCAGCGGGGAGAGGCTCGGAGGATCCGTCAGGAACAGCCGCTGCAGACCCCAGCGGACCGCCTCCCTGTAGGTCGCCGGATGCCCGGCGCATGCCGGGCTACAAGCCGCCGCCTCCGTTCCCGAAACCAGAGCCGCCACCGCCAGCACCACCACGATGAGGCCGACACCCCACAGAATCAAGAACCGGCCTCCCAACGAGCGTTGATCCGGTACCTCACGCACCCGCGATGGGGGTTCGAGCATGATCACGCCCTCATCTTTACCGGAATCGGTCGGCCTGCTACGCAATGAGCTTGCAACACCGACCCGCGCCCGCTTGGTCGTGATGCCGGAAGTCAGCACAGTCAGCGGCTCCGTGACATCCACACGCACGCGTGCGTGCCCCTTGACTGACTCCTGTGCTTGCTGTGTCACCAGTCCCTGGAGCCTTTCCAAGATCGCCCGCAGCAGGTCATCGATGCCGTCAGGATTTGGCTGGTGCAGGAGGGGGACCGACCAGTGCACCCCCGGCAGGTATTCGGCCAGGCGCTGATACTCATTCGACGATGGAGCACCTAGGCGCAGTATCCATCCGATGTTCCGCATCAAGTGCACGGCGAGCCAGGCTGTCAGCCACCCCAGGCCGACGAGCACTGCTATAAGTTCGGCCACCAAGGGGGCCGTCGGGAAGGGCAGCAGGGCAAGTGTCATTGCGACACCTAGAGAGACCACTACCGGGCCGAAGGCGACAAGCTCACCCCAGTTCCGGTCGACGCGACGCAGGAACCGACGTCGGTACCCGGCCGGCGGCGCCCAGCGGCCAGTCAGCGGCGGCTCAAGCAGAGCAAATCCTCTTTCAGGCTGCCCGACCAGCAATCCTTCCTGAGCTGCGACATAGAGCAACAGACGCAACGGGGCCCGTGACCGCACCCAACCGGCCTGCGACCGTGGCCGCACTGTCGCCATCGCGGCGCGCCCCAGCTCGGCGGCACGGACTGCACGAGCGGCCGAGCGCGCGGCCTCCCAGGACCAGTCCATAAGCCTATTTCCTCACAGGGCTCTACCGGATTTCTTCCGGCATCCTCGGAACCCGTGCAACAAAAGAGCCTCGGAATCGATCGTGAAGGTAGGGATGCAGAGCCGTTGAAGATCATCCGGAGGGAGAAACGATGACGGTCCTTTATCAGGTACTCGGTGACCTCCGCATTGAGACTTCGGGCGGCCCCGTGGTTCTGCCTGCCGGGCGAACCCTGACTCTGTTGGGCTGTCTGTTTCTTCGCCCCAACCGGATCTGGACCTACGAAAACCTGATTGACGCGATCTGGGACGAGGAACCCGAGAACCCGAAGGGCCAACTGCAGAAGCGAGTGAATCAGGTGCGCAAGATCCTTCGTGCCGTCGGGCGTCCCGAGGATATCCGCACTCAGCCGGGCCAAGGCTACGAATTCCGGCCTCGGATGGAAGACTTGGACCTTCTTCTATTCGATCATTACATGGAGCGTGCCGCAAGAGCAGGGCCGCGGGAAAAAGCCAACCTGCTGCGGCAGAGCCTATTGATGTGGCGAGAAGGCCGCGCAGCACGGAACATTCCCGTCCTCGCTGACCTCACCACGGAACTCTTGAGGCGGCGACGTGACGCGATCCTGCAGCTCGCCGACCTGGAGCCGCCAGAGACTGCGCTTGACATTCTCCACCGATTTTTCGACAACGAGCCTAGCGACGTGGCGATCTGCTACCGCCTGATGGTCGAGCTCAGCCGCGCCGACGAGCGACAGGCGGCACTCACCGTCTTCGCGGCTCATCGAGACACCGTCGGGGCGGTCTCCACGGACCGCGACGGCATTCGCGCCCGGAAACTGGCGACGGCCATCGAACGGCAGGACGACGGCGCAGTAAGGGCAGCCATCGGACATCCTTATTCGACCGCGCTCGCGAGCCGCGGCGAACTCGTGACGCAGGCAGTATCGACGCTTCGGCTCACCGAGGGTCAGCCTGCCCTAGTGGTCATCCACGGTCGGCCCGGGGTGGGCAAGACGGTACTGGCGGAGCGGATTGGCCGGGAAGTCAAGGCCCACTACCCAGAGGGCCGACTCGTCGCGCGGCTTCGCACCGCCGCCGGGTATCGCGTCGACCCGGCCGACGTTCTGGGTGATTTCTTGCGGACGCTGGGCGTGCACGTCATTCCCGATTCCCTCTCAGAACGAGCGTCGGAGTACCGAAAGGCCATGGCCGGGCGCCGCTTTCTGGTGGTACTTCACGATGCTGTCGACGAAACCCAGATACGTCCTCTGCTACCCGTACGGTCTGGTTGCGGCGTCGTCGTCACGAGTCGCACTGCCTTCTCGAACCTGGTTGGTGCACATCTGCTGCCGACGCTGACATCGCTCGATCAGCGGACCGCCGAGGAG
>CALMAR010000260.1 GCA_937859855.1 uncultured Kineosporia sp. | reverse complement strand
GTGTAGGTGGGAGCGGGCACCGGGATGGGATCCCAGGTCTCCGATCCAGCCGCCATGGCGGGACGGCGCGCGGCAGCCGGGCGAACCGTCGGTTCGAGGGCCGGGCGAGCGGTGGCCGGGCGCTGGACCGGCGCCAGAATTCGGTGCCCCGCGGCCGCAGGCCGGATCCGCCGGCTCTGCTCCGCCAGCACGGCCAGGTTCTCATGACTGCGAACGGCAGCCGCTCGTGAGGCCAGCAGATGCAGCACCAGCAGGACGGCGGACGGCGCTGGCACCCAGGCCGGTTGGGCCAGCTGCCACGAGCTGGCCAATGCGGCGGCCGTGGCCAGGAACAGCACCAGCATGATCAGCGCACGCCGCCGCGCGGCCTGCCCGGAGCGGCTCAGGGCGGCGGCCAGCTCCGGGGCCTGCTCTGGAGCCTGTTCTGAGGCTTGCGGCAGCGGCAGGTCCGGTTTCCGGGACGAAACCTGAACGCTGGCCGAGACCGGCCCAGCGGGCGAGGTGAGCAGCGCCACTCCCGAGCGGTGACTGGACGGCACGGGGTAAGTCCGGCGCTGCAGCACCCGCAGCCGGGAGGAGAACCGGTCAACGGTGCGGGACTGGGCCAGATCCTCCCGGCGGCGCAGCCAGTGCGGCACCAGATAGGCAGCCCAGACGCCGAGAATGACGACAATCACCAGGCTGCTGGGCTCCATAAGGCTCAACGTTAAGTGCAGGGTTAGACGTGATCACGCACCGTCGAGGGTGTGTCGAGCTGGGGCGAGGAGGGATTGCTGTGACCACGGTGCGTCGTCAGGGCCGGGGCGGAGGGACGGCCACATTCGGCCCTGCGTGCCCGGATTCCGGCCCATCAGCGAAGTTCGGAGCGACCACGGCATTGCGGGCGGCCAGTACTCGCTGGGCCCGGCGCCAGCGGGTCAACAGGCCACCCGGCACGTCCTCCGGAGTGAGAGCGAAAGTGGCGTGATCACGCCACTCGCCGTCGATGTGCAGATAGCGCCGCCGGATCCCCTCCGGCCGGAAGCCAAGCTTCTCCACCACCCGCAGGCTGGCCTCGTTCTCCGGCCGGATGTTGACCTCCAGCCGGTGCATGCCCAGGCCGAAGAAGCAGTGGTCCACCATCATCGCCACCGCAGTCGGCACCACCCCCCGCCCAGCCGCTGTGCGGTCGATCCAGTAGCCGATCTGGCCCGAACGCAGCGACCCCCAGACGATCGCCGACACCGTGACCTGTCCGGCCAGCCGCCCGTCCAGCTCGATCGCCAGCGGAAGCATCCGGCCCGCCTTGGCTTCCCGGTCGAAGCTGCGGACCATCGCCGCGAAGGTGAGCGCCCGGCCCACCCCCTCGGGCCGGGTGGCCTCCCAGGGCGCCAGCCAGGCCGCGTTGTTCGCCCGAACCGCATTCCAGGTGCGCCCATCGCGCCGGCCCAGCGGCCGCAACTTGATCGCACCATCGGTCAGCTCCACCGGCCAGCTGTTGCTGGTGGCGAAGTCAAGCATGATCGCCGCCCCGGACCTGGTCGACCGCGTGCGGCAGCAGGCCGGTCAGCACCGACATGCCGTCCTTGACTCCGCCGGCCGAACCGGGGAGATTCACGATCAGAGTCCGCCCGGCCAGGCCGGCCACTCCCCGTGACAGCGCCGCCGTCGGCACTCCGGCACTGACTCCGCGCAGCCGGATGGCCTCCGCGATCCCCCGCACCTCACGGTCCAGCACGGCCAGGGTCGCCTCGGGTGTCCGGTCGGTCGGTGACAGGCCGGTCCCGCCGGTGGTCAGAACCACGTCGTACTGGGCCTGGACAGCGCTGCGGAGGGCGTCCTCGACCGGTTCGCCGTCCTCCACCACAAGCGGGCCATCGACCTCGAACCCGAGGCCGCGCAGGCCATCCGCCAGCATCGGTCCTCCTCGGTCGGCATAGATCCCGGCTGCTGCCCGGTTCGACGCGGTGACCACCAGGGCCCGTCCCAGCGGCTCAGTCACGACGCCACAGCCCCGATCTGCCGCCGCTCTTAGCCACCATCCTGACCGCGGTCAGCTCAGCGCGCCGGTCCACTCCCTTGATCATGTCGATCAGAGCCAGCCCCGCCACGACGACACAGGTCAGCGCCTCCATCTCCACCCCGGTCCGGTCGGCGGTGCGCACCATAGCGCTGATCTGCACTCCATCATCCTGCACCGTCAGATCCACCGAAGCAGCATGGACGGCCACCGGATGGGCCAGTGGGACCAGTTCCGGGGTCCGCTTAGCGGCCTGGATACCGGCGATCCGGGCCACCGCCAGCGCGTCACCCTTGGGCATGCCCTCACCCCGCAGCAGGGCCACCACCTGCGCCGAACACAACACCCTGCCCTCGGCGCGGGCCTCCCGGGCGGTCACCGGCTTGCCCGAGACATCCACCATGTGCGCCGCCCCCGCACTGTCCAGGTGGGTCAGCGGCTCGTTCACGCCGGGCCACCGGGGTCAAGCGGAAGGCATTCCAGCCGGTCACCCGGTTCCACCGTGCCCACAGCCTCGGGCACCACGGCCAGGCAGTTCGAGCCGGCCAGATTCGCCACCAGATGTGAGCCGGAACCACCGACCGGAGTGACCGCGAAGCCACCGCCGTCGCGGGTCAGCACCGCCCGGGCGAACTGCCGCTTGCCCGCCGACGAGGGCCAGCCGGTCGTCGCGACCGCCGGAATCAGACGGTGGACGTCGCCGAGCTCGACGTCCCCGCTGAGCGACAGCGAGCCAGCCAGCCGGCGCAGGGCTGGGCCGACGAACACCTCGAACGACACCAGCGCGCTGACCGGATTGCCGGGGAGGGTGAAGATCGGCGTCGCGGCTGGGCCGATCACGCCGAAACCCTGGGGCATGCCCGGCTGCATCGCCACCGGATAGAAGTCCACCGTGCCGTGCGCGGACAGCACCTCCTTGATCGTGTCGTAGGCGCCCTTGCTCACCCCGCCACTGGTGATCACCAGATCGGCCCGCCCGGCCGCGTCGTCCAGCGCTTGAGTCACCGCCCGCGGATCGTCACCGACAATCCCGCCGTGCTGCGCGTGGGCCCCCGCCTGCTGGGCCGCAGCGGTCAAGCCGTACCCGTTGGAGTCATGGATCGCTCCGGGCGGCAACGATTCTCCCGGTGCGACCAGCTCGCTGCCGGTGGCCAGCACCACCACTCGCGGGCGGGGGTGCACCAGCACCGTGCTCTGCCCGACCGCTGCCAGCAGGGCCAGGTGACGGGCCGCGAGCACGGTGCCAGCCTGCAGAACCCGGGTACCGGCGCGTACGTCCTCACCGATCCGGCGGATGAATTGACCTGGTACAGGCGCCCTCTCGATGCTGACCTGGCGCGGATCGGCATCCGTCCACTCCACCGGAACCACTGCGTCCGCAGCTGGCGGCAGGGGCGCTCCGGTCATGATCCGGCTCACTGAACCAGTTTTCAGCGTTCCGGCCATCACCTGCCCGGCTGGGATATCACCGGTCACCGGCATCCGGATCGGCTGCCCGGCGCTGGCCCCGAGCAGATCGGCTGCGATCACCGCGTACCCGTCCATCGACGAGTTGTCGAATCCCGGCAGGTCGAGCCCGGCCACCACATCCTGGCCCAATACGCAGCCCAGCGAGTCGAGCAGGGCGACCGGAACCGCCGGCAGCGGGCCGATCGCGGCCAGGCAGGCAGTCAGGTGATCATCGACTGAGCGCACCGTCACTCGCCCGGCGTGGCCTGGACGAACTCGGCCAGCCATTCCCGCAGGGCGGGCCCAAGGTCGGGGCGCTCACTGGCCAGCTGGATCACCGCCTTCAGATATTCCAGCCGATCGCCGGTGTCGTAGCGGCGCCCGCGGAACACCAGGCCGTACACCCCGCCGCCGGGCTGGTCCGGCTGCTGGGCCAGCTCCTGCAGGGCATCGGTCAGCTGGATCTCCCCGCCGCGACCTGGCTTGGTCTCGCGCAACACGCCGAACACCTTGTCGCTGAGCACATATCGGCCGATCACGATCAGATTGCTGGGCGCGTCGGCCGGGTCCGGCTTCTCAACCAGGCCGGTGATCCGGACCACGTCGTCCAGCGCAGTGGCTTCCACTGCGGCGCATCCGTACAGGTGCACCTGCGAGGGGTCGACCTCCATCAGCGCCACCACACTGCCCTGGGTCCGGCGCTGGATGCCGATCATCCGGGACAGCAGCTCGTCCCGGGCGTCGATCAGGTCATCGCCGAGCAGGACCGCGAACGGGTTGTTCCCGACGTGCGCTTCGGCGCAGAACACCGCATGTCCCAGGCCTTTCGGATCGCCCTGCCGGGTGTAGTGCAGATCGGCCATGTCGTTCGACGCCTGCACCCGGGCCAGCCGGTCCTGATCGCCCTTGCTCTCCAGCGTCTCCTCGAGCTCGAGGGCGCGATCGAAGTGATCCTCCAGCGGGCGCTTGTTCCGGCCGGTGACCATCAGGACGTCGGACAGCCCAGCGGCCACTGCCTCCTCCACCACGTACTGGATGGCCGGCGTGTCGACGACCGGAAGCATCTCCTTCGGCACTGCCTTGGTGGCGGGCAGGAACCGGGTGCCGAGCCCGGCGGCTGGGATCACCGCCTTGAGCACCGCGGGTCCGATCGGATCGCTGCCCAGCACCTCCAGGTCGGGAGTGGGGGCAATCGCAGTGCTGGTCTCCGTCATGGCGCAGAGGCTACCGACCGCCGGGAGCTGACGTCGCTGGCTCCTCCAGGTCCAGCTCCGGGGCTGGCCCGGGAGCTGGACCCGGATCGATCGCGGGATCCGAAGCGGCCACCACCAGCCACCGGTCCCGGCCAGCGGCCTTGGCGGCGTACAGGGCATGGTCGGCGCACCGCAGCAGATCCTCGGCCACCCGCGCATGCAGGGGGAACGAGGCGACCCCGGCCGAGACGGTGACCTGGCGCTGCACGCCGTTGTACCCGAACGCCCGGGCCCGAACGGCCTGCACCACCCGCTCGGCTGCGGTACTGGCCCCCTCCAGCCCGGTCCCCGGCAGCACCAGCACGAACTCCTCACCGCCGTAGCGGGTCACCGTGTCCAGCTCCCGCAGGCAGGACCGCAGCCGAGCGGCGAACTCGCGCAGCACGGCATCCCCGAACTCATGCCCCAAGGTGTCGTTGACCTGCTTGAAGTGATCCAGGTCCAGCATCAGCACACTGAACTCACCGCCGAAGCGCTGGGCCCGCTCCGCCTCGTGGGACAGCGTGTTCCACATGTGGCGCAGGTTGCCCACCCCGGTCAGGGCGTCGGTGACTGACAGCCGCTGGGCCTCCTCGTGCCGCTCCAGGGTGACCTGCAGCTCCGAGGCCATCGCATCCAGCGCCCGGGCGACCTGGCTGACTTCGGCCGGGCCGTCGTCTTCCAGTCCGGCCCGGGCGGTGAGGTCCCCGTTACGCAGCCGGTTCGCGGTCCCGGTGAGCGCCGCCAGCGGGCGGATCAGCCGGGCCGCTATCGAGGGAACCAGCAGCAGGGCGAGCAGGGCGGCCAGGGTCACCGCCGCCAGCAGCCAGTGGCCGAAGGGCGCGCCCCGGACCGGCTGGATCGCCTGCACCCCGAACGGCACCCCCGGGCCGGGACCGTGAACGGCGTAGGCGAGGCCGCCACTGATGTAGGGGCGCGGATAGCTGCGCGACGGCGGCAGCACCCGCAACGATCCGGTGCTGCCGATCCCGGTGGCCAGGCCGCGCAGCAGGGCACCGTCCACTCCCTGCCACACCACCACTGTGCCGACATCCCCCGCCAGGCCGTCCCGGCGCGCTTTGACCGGAACCGTCTGCGCGAGCGCCGGTCGGTCGGCGCGTCTTCCGAAACTGCCGTTGCCGCAGGACGACTGATACCCCATTGACGTCGCCGCCAGCCGCGCATCCGGCGAGCTGCCGCCGACCGCCACCACACTGCCCGCGAAGATGGCCGCGGCCAGGCCGGGCCGGTTCCCGGCGGTGGCGCCCGCCATCTGTTGCAGGCTGCTGGGCTGTAGCTGCGAATAGGACATGGCATAGGCCGATACCTTCTGGGCCAGGGCCGTCGCCGACTGCCGGACCGCCTCGCATCGGGTGCTCAGCGCCAGCGCCGCGCTGGCGGCGTCCCGTTCGGCGGTGGACTGCGCGGCGGATCGCGCTGCCCGCGGTACCACGATGGCGGCGGTGAGGGCGACCACCAGCAGAGGAATCAGCATGGCCAGCACGAGCGCTGCGGCCAGCCTGGTCCGGAACGAAGCGGCAACCGCTCGCATGCGCAGTGACACCAGCGACGCCTTTCGTCGTAAGGTCGGCCCGCACGGGCGCCTCAGCCGCTCATAACACCAGGTAAGTGAACCCATACCGAGAGTAGCGCCGGAACGGGCGGGGTGAGCAGAGTCAATGACGTCGCCGCCGGTCGATCTGACTCCCGCCAAGCTCGCACTCCGCAGAACCGTTCTGGCGCAACGCCAGTCCCGGCCGGCTGGCGACCGCGAACAGGTCGAGCATGCGCTGGCGGTGAACGCGCTGGAGCTCCCCCGGTTACGGCGAACCGGCTGTGTGGCGCTCTATGCCTCGCTGCCGGACGAACCCGGCACGACTGCCCTGCGCGCAGCGCTGCGGGAGCGCGGGACCCGGGTGCTGCTGCCCGTGATCACCGATGAGATCACGCTGAGCTGGGCGGACGACGACGGCGCGGTGCGGCCCGCCGGTCGTCTCGGTGTCCCCGAACCGGCCGGCCACCCGGATCCAGCCCAGCTGAGCGCAGCTGGGGTGATCCTTGTTCCAGCGCTGGCTGTGGACACCCTGGGCACCCGGCTGGGCCGGGGCCGCGGCTACTACGACCGGGCTCTGGGCCAGGCTGCTTCGGACGCCCTCATTCTCGCCCTGGTGCACGACGACGAGGTGCTGAACGCCGCCGATACCCCTATTCCCCGCGAGCAGCACGACGTGGTCATGCACGGTGTCCTCACCCCCACCCGCTGGATGTATTTCGTCTGACCAGGCGACGAACGGGACCGGCGGGTGTTGCCGAGGACAGAGCTGGAGCGCGGTCGCGGCCACTCAGGAGGGTTTGAGGGTCATTTCCTGATCGGCGGCCTTGCGGACGGCGTCGGGCGAGAACGGCCAGGGATAATCCTTGCCCTTGAGCCAGGCCTGCGTCTGGTCGCCGTAGTGAGAATCCCACGGATGACCGCTGATCCCGGTCTCATTCACCCAGCGTGAACTGTCCAGATCGGACAGGTCGACGATCATCCGCATCGACGGCGCCGCGGTCACGTCGAACGACCCGCTGGAGGCGTCCCAGGCGAAGGCATCCACGATGGAGGAACCACCGGGAGCCTCGAATGGCCCGGTATTGACCAACTTTCGGACCAGCGAGTTCACACTCGGCTGGCCCAGGGGGAGCTGATCGAGGTGCACCTGGTGCAACCGTCCCCACTGCCAGCGACGTGGATCCTTGCCCAGCGATGCGGTCAGCTGCAGCCGCGCCTGGGACAGCGACCGGCGCAACACCTCGTCCCGCGACTCCACCACGTCCGGGGTTTTCCGGTCGTCCCACCAGGGATCCCGGGACCGGGTGAGCAGGGTCAGCACCACCTGGAACCAGCGGTCACCGCCGTCCGGGCGGAACCCCTCCGGCAGCTCATCAGCGAACGCGATGCTCAGGATGTCGGCCCAGACCACATTGAAGTAGGCGGCAGCGGCCGAATCCGACGGCTGGGTGTAGTCCCACGTCTTCAGCAGGTCAACCGCCTGCTGAGTGAAGGCGTCGTGGACGTCCGTCTTCAGCAGCCAGGGCACCAGCGCGGCGGCGATCCCGTTGTAGGTGTCGCTCTGGATCCCGCGCATGTCGCCGACGGTCAGCTTGTGGCCGCCGGGGCCGGTGATCCCGGTGATCAGATCGGCGATCCGCTGGGACCGGAATCCGTAGTCCCAGTCCTTGGCCAGAAAGCTTGGTCCAGGAGCGGAGCTGTCCTGGGCGACCGCCTGATTCGCGGCCACGATGTAGCCTCGGGGCGGGTCCTCCACCCAGGGCAGCGATCCGGGCGGGATGAAGCCGGTCCAGTCGTAGGCGGAGTCCCAGCCCGGATGCGGCCAGGTGCCGTCGGATGGGACCGGCGCATCCGGCTCCCCCCGGCCCCGGATCGGGATCCGCCCCGGCGCCTGGTAGCCGATGTGCCCGTTGACGTCGGCGTAGATCAGGTTCTGGGCCGGGGCGTCCAGCAACAGCGCGGCCGCCCGGAAGGCGCCGAAGTCCTTGGCCTTGTCCATTCCGATGATCGCGTCCATGGCGTGGCCGGGGATCAGCGCGGTCCAGTCCAGCGCGACCGCGTATTTGGTCTCCCGATCGTCCTTCTCACCCGGTACCGGGGCGGTCTGCCCGGCCTGGGCCACCGAATCCAGCACATCCGACAGCAACGGGCCGTGCTTGCTGGCCCGTACCGTGATCGTGACCGGGCGGCCCCCCGCGACCATGATGGTCTCCTTGCAGATGGTCAGCGGTTTGCTCTTGCCGTCCTGCTCGACCGAGTTGCCGGTCACCTTTTCCAGGTAGAAGTCGGTGACGTCGGCGTTCAGGTTGGTCAGGCCCCAGGAGATCGATTCGTTGTGCCCGATCACCACCCCGGGCAGGCCGGCGAAGCCGAAACCGCTCACGTCGAAAGGACATTGGCTGGTCACGGCGGTGCAGTGCAGCCCGGACTGATACCAGATGCCTGGCTGGGAGACCGACAGGTGCGGGTCGTTGGCCATCAGCGGCAGGCCGCTGGCGGTCAGGGATCCGCTCACCACCCAGGAGTTGGAACCGATGCTCTCGCCGTGACTCACCAGTGCGGGCACCGACTCGATCGCGTCGCTGACCCCGGCGAACGCGAGCTGCGCCGAATCACCGGTCAGCGCCGGGAGGACGTCGTCCTGCTGCAATTTGGCCGCCGAGCGGCCGTCCGAAGCGGTTCTCGAGCCGGCCGTGCCTCCGGTCCCGCCGCCGGTCGCATCGCCCGGCACGATCGGCGCATGCTTTTCGAAGGGATAGGCCGGGAACAGCTGGTTGATCCGGTCGACGTCTTTGATCCGGTCCGCCGCCCGGGCCCGCTGAAGCTCTTCGTCGTAGTTGCTGCGCAGGTCCCAGGCCATCGCCTTCAGCCAGGCCAGCGAGTCGACCGGCGTCCACGGCTCGATCGGCTGCAGGTGGTGTGCCCGGCCGAGAATGGTGTAACTGACCGACAACTGGGATGGCGATCGCCCCGAGATGTAGTCATTCACCCCCTTCGCGTAGGCATCGAGGTAGTCCCGGGTGGCCGGAGTGAGCAGGGCCAGCTCCTGCTGAGCCACCTGCCGCCAGCCCAGGGTGCGGACGGTCGCGTCGCCGCGCAGGGCCCCCGCGTTGCTGCCGACCAGTTCGCTCAGCCGCCCGGCGGTGATGTGGCGGCGCAGATCCATCTCGAAGAAGCGGTCCTGCGCCTGCACGTAGCCCTGAGCCCGGAACAGGTCGGCCGTGGTGCTCGCGTAGATCTGCGGGACGCCGCGATCGTCCCGGATCACCCGCACGGAAGCGTTCAGACCGGCCAGGGTGACATCCTCGTCCCGGTCGGGCAGCGGCCTCCGGATGAAGGTTATGACCAGCACGATCACCACCACCGCAGCGGTGATCACGATGGCCCCAGCCGCGATTCCGGTAGCACGCAACAGTCGGCGGCGGGTCACGGTCGAGCACTCTAGTGGAGCCGGTTGAGACCGCCCGGCCCATCGGGCCAGACCTCGGGATGCGCCCCGGGCCGGACCTCGCAGGCCCGGACAGGGTGATCGCCGCGGATAGACTCAGCGGCCCAGGAGTCAGGA
>CALMAR010000259.1 GCA_937859855.1 uncultured Kineosporia sp. | reverse complement strand
CCCCCGCCGCCCGGCGCCGGGCCCCCCGCGCGACCGCCGGCCCTGCCCCGCGGGGTCCCGCCGCCCCGGATCGCCGACCGCCCGGCCTGCTTCGCTCGCTCCGCCGCCTCAGTCATGCTTCACCGTCCCACGCGCTGGCACCGTCCTGCACCCTCCCTTGGGGCGGGTCAGGCGGGGGCGGCCTGCGCCGGCAAGGTAGCCGCGTGGTCCGGGACGTAACTGGACGCCTCTCGGGGCGGGCGCTGGTAGCCCTGGCCCGGCGGCCGCTCGGGCAGCGTGATCGCTGGTCGGGACACCTGGTGATAGGGGATGGTCGACAGCAAGTGGGCCATCATGTTCAGCCGGGCCGCCTTCTTGTTGTCGCCCTCGACCACGTACCAGGGCGCATCGGCGGTGTCCGTGTGGGTCATCATCTCGTCCTTGGCCCGCGAGTAGTCCTCCCAGCGGGTGATCGACTCCAGATCCATGGGTGAGAGTTTCCATTGCCGCATGGGGTCTTTCATCCGTGAGGCGAACCGCTTCTGCTGTTCGCTGTCGCTGACCGAGAACCAGTACTTGCGCAACAGGATGCCATCCTCGACCAGTAGCCGCTCGAAGATCGGGGTCTGCTTCATGAATCGGCGGTACTGGTCGGGCGTGCAGAAGCCCATCACCTTCTCCACCCCGGCCCGGTTGTACCAGGAGCGGTCGAACAGCACCATCTCTCCCGCCGCGGGCAGCTGTTCGATGTAGCGCTGGAAGTACCACTGCCCCTTCTCGCGCTCGCTGGGCGCGGGCAGCGCGGCGATCCGGGCCACCCGGGGGCTGAGGTACTGGGTGATGCGCTTGATCGCGCCGCCCTTGCCCGCGGCATCACGGCCTTCGAAGATGACTACTAGGCGAGCACTCTCGGCCTTCAGCCACTCCTGCATGGTGACGAACTCGGCCTGCAGCCGGTACAGCTCGGCCTCGTAGGTCTCGTCGTCGAGCCTGCGGGGCTTGTTGTGCTTCGCCATGCAGCAAACCGTATGTGCCCCAACCGCCGCGCAACAGAGCGGAGCAGTTGATCAGCAATCCAGGACATCGGGCAGGGTCCGCTGGTGTGCGTCGCGAAGTTCGGTCAAGCCGATGCTGAACTCGGCCGAGATGGTCAAGGTGTCGCCACCGGTGACTCCCAGCGGCGCTACCGGGACTCCGGCCCGTTCCGCCCGGAACACGAACTCGCGCGCGGATTCCGGGCCGACCGCGACGATCGCCCGGGCGACCGACTCCGAGAACAGAGCGGTGAAGGCGTCGACGCCGTCCCGCCGGATCACCGCATCCAGTGACACCGAGACCCCCACTCCGTAGCGCAGACTCGACTCGGCCAGGCACTGCGCCAGGCCGCCGTCGGACAGATCATGCGCGGCCAGCACCAGCCGGTCCTGCGCGGCTTCGGCCATCAGGGCTGCCAGTGCGCGCTCAGCCTCCAGGTCCACCATCGGCGGCCGCCCACCCAGGTGCTGGAACTGCGACCAGGCCCATTCCGACCCGCCGAACTCGGCCCGGGTCGTGCCCAGCGCGAACACCTGCGCGCCCTCGCTGCGCCAGCCCGACGGCGTCCGCAGCGACACGTCCGGAATCACGCCCAGCACCCCGATCACCGGGGTCGGGTGGATCGCTGTGCTCCCGGTCTGGTTGTACAGACTGACGTTTCCGCCGGTCACCGGAACGCCCAGCTGCAGGCAGCCGTCGGCCAGGCCGCGTACGGCTTCGGCGAACTGCCACATCACCTCCGGGTCCTCGGGCGAACCGAAATTCAGGCAGTCCGTGACGGCCAGCGGCCGCCCCCCAGCCACGCCGACGTTGCGGTAGGCCTCGGCCAGCGCCAGCTGCGCACCGGCGTACGGGTCGAGCGCACCGAACCGCCCGTTGCCGTCGCAAGCCAGGACGACGCCGAGCCCGCTCTCCTCGTCGACCCGGACCACGCCGGCGTCGTCCGGCTGGGCCAGCGCGGTGTTGCCCATCACATAGCGGTCGTACTGATCGGTGACCCAGGCTTTGCTGGCCAGATTGGGCGACGACACCATCGCCAGCGTGAGTTGCCGCAGCTGCGCACCGTTCTCGGGGCGCGGCAGGTGATCGGAGGTGTGAGCCTGACGGGCGTCCAGGCCATGTGGCCGGCGCATCGGCCGGTTGTACACCGGGCCGTCGTGAGCCACGCTGCGAGGTGGCACGTCGACAATGGTCTCTCCGTGCCAGAGCACAACCAGGTGCTCGCCGCCGGTGACCTCGCCCAGCACGGTCGCCTCGACGTCCCAGCGGGCGGTGATGGACAGGAACGTGGCCAGGTCCTCGGGTTGAACGACGGCCATCATCCGCTCCTGCGACTCGCTCATCAGGATCTCTTCGGGCCGCAGAGCGGGTTCGCGCAGTGGCACCCGATCGAGGTGGATCAGCATTCCGCCGTCGCCGTTGCTGGCCAGTTCGGAAGTCGCACAGGACAGACCGGCGCCGCCCAGATCCTGGATCCCGGCCACCACCTTGGCCTTGAACAGGTCGAGGCAGCACTCGATCAGCACCTTCTCGGCGAACGGATCGCCGACCTGGACGCTCGGGCGCTTGGTCGGCCCCTTCTGATCGGCGGGGTCATCGAAGGTCTCGCTGGCCAGCACGGAGACGCCGCCGATCCCATCACCACCGGTCCGGGCGCCGAACAGGACGACCAGGTTTCCCTCGCCGGAGGCATTGGCCAGGTGGATGTCGCCGTGCTTCATGACCCCCAGGCACAGGGCATTGACCAGTGGGTTTCCCTGATAGCAGGGATCGAAAACGACCTCGCCACCGATGTTCGGCAGACCCAGGCAGTTGCCGTAACCCCCCACTCCGGCCACGATCCCGGGCAGCACCCGGGCGGTGTCCGGGTGCTCCAGCGCCCCGAACCTGAGCGGATCCATCACCGCGACCGGGCGGGCGCCCATGCTGATGATGTCGCGCACGATCCCCCCGACGCCGGTGGCGGCGCCCTGATAGGGCTCGACGTAGCTGGGATGGTTGTGGCTCTCGATCTTGAACGTGACGGCCCAGCCCTGGCCGATGTCGACCACGCCGGCGTTCTCGCCGATGCCGACCAGCAGGTGCTGGCGCATCTGCGGAGTGCTCTTCTCGCCGAACTGGCGCAGGTGCACCTTGCTGGACTTGTACGAGCAGTGCTCACTCCACATCACCGAGTACATAGCCAGTTCGGCGCTGGTCGGGCGGCGGCCGAGAATCTCGTGGATCCGGGCATACTCGTCGCCCTTGAGCCCGAGCTCGGACCAGGGTTGCTGGCCGCCGGGTGTTTGGCGCGCGCGATCGACGGTGTCGAGTGATGCCCGCTGCTCGGCGCTGAGCATGGTGGCGGTGTCCAGCATGGCGTCGAGGTCTTCGCCGTAGGTGTTGACGCTGTCGCTGCTCATGGCATCAGACCGGGATTCGTCACCCGTCCAGGCTACTGGTGCGGACTTGATGAAAAGGCGGTCTCGAGCCGAGAACGAAAGGCCGAAACGCTCACGCCGTGAGGACGGCGCTCAACATCGAGGTGAAGAAAGGCAGGCCGTCCACCTCGGTGCCGGCCGCCCCGGGCGGCAGGTCGGGCCCGAAGCCGGGCTGAACAGCATGCTCGGGATGCGGCATCAGGCCGACCACGGTGCCGCTGGCATTGCTGATCCCGGCGATGTCGCGGTATGAGCCGTTCGGATTCATCCCCTGATACCGCACCACGACCCGGCCCTCCCCCTCCAGCTGGTCCAGAGTGCGCTGGCCGGCCACGTAACCACCCTCCCCGTTCTTCAGCGGAATCACGATCTCCTGGCCCGGCCGGTAGCCGCTGGTCCACACCGTTGACGTGCGCTCCACCACAAGCGCCTGGTCGCGGCAGATGAAGTGCCGATGATTGTTGCGGATCAACGCTCCAGGCAGCAGGTGTGCCTCGCACAACATCTGAAAGCCGTTGCAGATACCCAGAACTGGCAATCCGGGCGCAGTGCTGTCCGGCGGGCCAGCCAGCCGGATGATCTCACCCATCACCGGCGCGAACCGGGCGATCGCGCCGCAGCGCAGATAGTCGCCATAGGCGAATCCGCCCGGCAGTACGACGGCGTCCACGTCGTGCAGTTCGGCGTCCCCGTGCCACAGGGCCACCGGTGTTCCACCGGCGATTCTGATCGCACGGGCAGCGTCCCGGTCGTCCAGGCTTCCGGGAAAGGTGACGACGCCGATCCTCACTGACCGGCCTCGGCCCGGACGGCGACCACATCCTCGATCACCGGATTCGACAGCAGCGTCTGCGCCGCGGCCCGGGCTCGCTCCAGCACCGCATCGTCGATCTCGCCGTCCACCTCCAGTTCGAAACGCTTGCCCTGACGGGCGGCGGCGAACTCGGCGAAACCGAGCCGGGCCAGGGCTCCGGCCACGGCCTTGCCCTGCGGATCCAGGATCTCCGGCTTCGGCATCACGTCGATGACGACTCGTCCCACGGTGGCTCCTCGCTGATCGCGCCATGCCTGACCGGGCCGACGCTACCGGAGCGCGGGCGCGGAAGGGCGGACGGGCCGTCAGTACTCGATCCGGTCGGGCTTGCCGGTCCACTGATCGAACGGGAGAGTGGCCCGGGAGCCGCCGATGTGCTGCACGCTGAGTGGCCAGCTGCCCGGTGGGGTATTGAACACCTCATAGAAGGCACGGTCGTCGAAACCAGCTCTGGCGGCATCATTTCGATCAGCGGCGAAGATCACCCGATCCATCCGGGCCCACAGGGCGGCGGACAGGCACAACGGGCACGGCTCGCAGGACGCCACCAGCAGGCAGCCGCTGAGCTTGAACGAGTTCAGCACCTGGCAGGCCGCGCGGATGGCGACCACCTCCGCGTGAGCGGTCGGATCGAGCATCGAAGTCACCTGATTGACGCCGGAGGCCACCAGCTGACCCTGCTTCACCACCAGCGCGCCGAATGGGCCACCGCCATCGGTCACATTCTTGGCCGCCAGCTCGAGAGCCTGATCGAGCCAGAGCTGTTCGTCCGTCTCTTCAGCCACTGGACTGCTGCCTTTCGTTCAGGGCCAGCCAGATCCGGTCCCGGCCCAGCGGCAGGTCGGTGAACCGGATTCCGATGGCATCACGCAGGGCGTTCGCCAGCGCCGGCGCCACCGGATTGAAGGGGCTCTCGCTCATCGACTTCGCTCCCAGTGGCCCGATCCGGTCCGTGGTGCCCGCGAAGATCACTTCAGTGACCGGGACGTCAGCGAAGGCCGGAATGTGGTATCCGCGAAAGGTTCTGGTGGTGACCAGGCCATCCACCACGTCGACATGTTCGAACATCGCCGCCCCCAGCGCCTGGGCGACACCGCCCTCGATCTGTCCGCGGCACTGCATCGGGTTGATCACCACGCCGGCGTCGGCGCCGTGAACGCTTCGCAGGATGTGGTATTCGCCCGTGACCGGATTCACCGTCACCCGGAAGCCCTGCACATTGAAGGCGACGCTGCGCGGACTCCCGTCGTGCTTGCCCTCGCCGGTCAGCCCCTCGACCGGCTCACCACTGGCCCGGGCCCGCTCGATCCTGCGTGCCAGGTCCTGGGCGGCCAGCAGAATGGCGCTGCCCGCGACCACAGTTCCCGATGAGCCGAAAGCACCCGTGTCGTAACCGATCACATCGGTGTCGGACTGCAGAACGTCGATCTGATCCGTGGTCACACCCAGAACCTGCGCCGCTATCTGGGTGTGCACCGTGGTGGTGCCGTTGCCGAACTCCGCCGTCCCGACCCGAATCTGGAACCGATCTGCGGGCAGGCTGGTGATGCTGGCCTCGGCCAGATGACCTCGCGGCGGAATGGTGTCGATCATCGCCAGCGCGATGCCCTCGCCGATCATCCAGCCGGGCCGGGCGGCGGCGGCGTCGTTCGAGCGGGTCTGGTCGAGGCGTTGCCCGACGTCGTCCAGGCAGCGATCCAGCCCGAAGCTGCCGTATTCGACGTCGTGCGGCGGATCACCCAGCGCGATCATCGGGTCACCATCACGGATCACGTTACGGCGCTTGAACTCCAGTGGATCCATTCCCAGCTGACGGGCCAGCTCGTCCATCCCGGACTCGATCGCGAAGATCAGCTGACTGAGGCCGTACCCGCGAAAGGCGCCGGCTGGGACGGTGTTGGTGTAGGCCACCCGCGCATCGATCGCCTTGTTCGGACAGCGATAGACCGAGATCGACTCTCCCACCGCGTGGAACAGCACACCAGGCCCATGGTTCCCATAGGCGCCGGTGTCGGACAGCACGTTGACATCCATCGCGGTCAGCACCCCGCCCGGGGTCGCGCCCAGGACCACGTCGATGATCATCGGATGGCGGGTGCTGGCCCCGATGAACTGCTCCTCGCGGGTGAACTCCAGCTGTACCGGCCTGCCGGTGGCCAGCGCGGCCAGCGCAGCGACGTCCTCGACGAAGAGTTCCTGCTTGCCCCCGAACCCGCCGCCGACCCGCTCGCAGAACACCCGGACCTTCTCCCGGGGCAGTTCCAGCAGGGCACAGAGCGCATCCCGGGTCAGGAACGGGACCTGGGTGCTGGTCCGGACGTTGAGCCGCTCGTCCTCGTCGACCCAGGCTATGCAGCCGTGGGTCTCCAGGTGGGCGTGCTGCACCCGCTGGGTGCGGTAGCGGGCCCGATGCACCGCACCCGCCTCGGCCAGACCAGTGGTGATGTCGCCGGTGCCGCCCTCGATCCGGGCCACCAGATTGAGGCGGGCGTCGGCCACGCCGTGGGCGGGCGGGCGGGGGGGGGGGGGGTCCGGGGGGGGGCCCCGCCCCCCCGCCCCCCGG
>CALMAR010000258.1 GCA_937859855.1 uncultured Kineosporia sp. | reverse complement strand
GCCTCGACCCGCCGGTCCAGGTTGCGGTGCATCATGTCGGCGCTGCCGATGTAGACGATCGGCTCACCGCCTCCGGCGAACCAGAACACCCGGGAGTGCTCCAGGAACCGGCCGAGAATCGAGCGCACCCGGATGTTTTCGCTCAGGCCGGCCACTCCGGGCCGGATCGCACAGATGCCCCGGACGATCACGTCCACCGGCACCCCGGCCTGAGAGGCACGGTACAGCGAATCGATCAGAACCTCGTCCACGATCGAGTTGACCTTGATCCGCACCCCGGCCGGGCGACCGGCCTCATGATTGGCGATCTCCCGCTCGACCCGGTCGACCAGCCCGCTGCGCAGAGATCGTGGCGCCACCAGCAGCCGCCGGTAGGCGGTCTTGGGTGCATAGCCGGACAGCTGGTTGAACAACCGCGAGAGATCCTCCCCGACCTGCGGATCGCAGGTCAGCAGGCCCAGATCCTCATAGATGCGAGCGGTTTTCGGGTTGTAGTTGCCGGTTCCGACGTGGCAGTAGCGGCGCAGGCCGTCACTCTCCTGCCGGACGACGAGCGAAAGCTTCGCGTGCGTCTTCAGCCCGACGATGCCGTAGACGACGTGGACGCCGGACTGCTCCAGCTTGCGGGCCCAGCGGATGTTGGCCTGCTCGTCGAACCGGGCCTTGATCTCGACCAGCGCCAGCACCTGCTTGCCCGCCTCGGCCGCGTCGATCAACGCGTCCACGATCGGCGAGTCCCCTGAGGTCCGGTACAGGGTCTGCTTGATCGCCAGCACGTTGGGATCGTCCGCGGCCTGCTCCAGAAAGGCCTGCACACTGGTCGAGAACGAGTCGTAAGGGTGGTGCAGCAGCACATCGCGCCGCCGGATAGAAGCGAAAACGTCACTGGGCTTGGCGGTTTCGACCTCGGACAGATGACGATGGGTGGTCGGCACGAACTTCGGGTACTTCAGAGCTGGGCGGTCGAGATCGGCGATCACGTTCAGCCCGCGCAGGTCCAGCGGTTCCGGCAGCTCGTACACCTCAGACTCACTGACCCCCATCTCCCGGACCAGCAGGTCGCGCACGTAGGGCTGGATGTCCTCAGCCACCTCGAGCCGCACCGGCGGCCCGAACCGGCGCCGCAGCAGCTCCTTCTCCAGGGCCTGGAGCAGGTTCTCGGCGTCGTCCTCCTCCACCTCCAGGTCCTCGTTGCGGGTGACCCGGAAGGTGTGGTGCTCCAGCACCTCCATACCGGGGAAGAGCTGGTCGAGGTGGACGGCGATGATGTCCTCGAGCGGCACGAAGCGGGCCCGGGCTGGCTCGTCGCTGGGCTGGTCCTCCGGCGGCTCCTCCAGATCGACCGCGGCGAATCGCGGCAGCAGCGGCGGCACCTTGACCCGGGCGAAGTGCTCCTTCTCGGTCACCGGATTGCGAAGCACCACCGCCAGATTGAGTGACAACCCGGAGATGTACGGAAACGGGTGGGCCGGGTCGACGGCCAGCGGGGTCAGGACCGGGAACACCTGATCGCGGAAGAAGCTGTGCAGGCGCTGCTGCTCGGCCGGGTCGAGCTGATCCCACCGGGCGATGGTGATCTTCTGCTCGGCCAGAGCGGGCGCGACGTCGTCCCGGAACACCTGGGCGTGCTTGGCCTGCAGGTCGTGGGACCGGGACCGGATCCGGCTCAGGATCTCGCGGGGCTCCAGCCCGCTGGCCGCGGTGACCGCCAGCCCGGTGGCGATCCGGCGCTTCAGCCCAGCCACCCGGACCATGAAGAACTCGTCCAGGTTACTGGCGAAGATGGCCAGGAACCGGGCCCGTTCGAGCAGCGGCAGGGTCGGATCCTCGGCCAGCTCCAGTACCCGCTCGTTGAAGTTCAGCCAGGACAGCTCGCGATCGAGGAACCGCCGGCTCACCGCCGCATCGGACAGCGTGCTCTCACCGGCCGGGGCAGGCTCCGGGTCCTGTACCGGGGCGGCCGCCAGTTTAGGTGCTGGCAGCGCCGGGACGCTGGGGCGCCGTGGTGCCCGGCGCCCCCGGCTCGAACCTGTTGCCGGGCTGGTCATGTCCGCCATGCTCTCACTGTCGGTGTTGGTAGTCATGTGAGCGGAATACGGGTGAACGCGCAGTTGGCACGATCACGGGCGATCCATGCTCCGGTACATCACGTCGGTGCTCCAGAGCTGGAACTCAAGCCGCCGGTACACGGCCAGGGCCGGCTCGTTGTCCGACTCCACGTACAGCAGCACCGCCGTAGCCCCCCGCTCGCGCAGTGAGCGGAGCCCGGCCAGGGTCAGCGCGGTGCCCAGCCCACCGCCGTGACGATCGGGGTCAACGCCCAGCACGTAGACCTCCCCGAGCCGCGACTGGCCCGGATCACCCGCAGGCGACGAGGCGTGGATCTTGGTCCAGTGGAATCCGGTCATCTCGCCGTCCTGCTCGGCGATCAGGAATCCCTGCGGGTCGAACCAGGGCTCGGCCATCCGGGCATCCAGGTCGGCCTGCGTCATCCGCCCCTGCTCGGGGTGGTGGGCGAAGGCCCGCGCGTTCAGCCGCAGCCAGGCGGCGTCGTCCGCGCCGGGCCGGAACGAGCGCAGCACCACTCCTTGCGGCAGCTTGGGTTCGGGCACCGGGTGGTCCATCGATCGCCGCAACTGCAGCAGTGCCCGCACCACCACATAGCCCAGCTGCCCGGCCAGGACCCGGGCTGCGGGCTGATCGCCATGCGACCAGATCTGCAGCGGCTCGCGTCCTGGGCGGGTCTGATGGTGGACCCCGGCCAGCGCCGAGATCAGCGCCGTCCCGTGACCCAGCCGCCGGGCCTGCGGATGGATCGCCAGCTCGGCCTCGCCCGGCTCACCGGGACGAGCCAGATCGAGATGCGCATAGCCAGCCGGCGCGCCGTCCACTGTGAGCAGAAGGTGCCGCTGGCCCGAACCGGTTCCCGGGCGCGGGTCCAGGCTGAGCAGGGTGTGCTCGTCGAACGGCGCGGCGCTGTCGGTCCGGGCGGCGGCGTCCTGGATGGTCAGGGCCGCCGCCCTGACCTGCTCGTCCGGCTCGGTGAAGGGCTGGATCTGAGGTATCCCGGACACGGCCCAGACTGTACGGCCGCGCGGTAGTTCCCGGCCCGGAGGTCAGGACACTTCGGCGCGGATGTCGGCCACGGTCACGGCCTCACTGACGGCCTCACTGACGGCCTCGGTCGCGGCCTCGGTCACCGTCCGGTCGCGGCCGGGCGGAACGAAGCGATACCCGACGTTGCGGACCGTTCCGATCAGCGCGTCGTGCTCGGGGCCGAGCTTGGCCCGCAGCCGCCGGACGTGTACGTCCACGGTCCGGGTGCCGCCGAAGTAGTCGTATCCCCAGACCTCCTGGAGCAGCTGGGCTCGGGTGAAGACCCGGCCTGGGTGCTGGGCCAGGAACTTGAGCAGCTCGAACTCCTTGTAGGTCAGGTCCAGGGCCCGGCCGCGCACCCGGGCGCTGTAGGTGACCTCGTCCACCACCAGGTCCCCGGCCCGGATCTCCGGGGTCTCCTCCGCCTGCTGGGCCTCGGCCAGCCGCGAACGCCCGGCGGCCAGCCGCAGCCGGGCCTCCACCTCGGCCGGACCGGCGGAGTCGAGCAGGACGTCGTCCGCGCCCCAGTCAGCCACCACGGCGGCCATCCCGCCCTCGGTCAGCACCAGCAGCAACGGTGAGGACAGGCCGGTCGTGCGCAGCAGGCGGCAGAGCGAACGCGCTCCAGCCAGATCCCGCCGTCCATCCACGATCACGGCGTCGGCTGGTGGCGCGTCCACCAGGACCGCTGCCTCGGCTGGCAGCACCCGGACGTGGTGCGGAAGCAGGCCCAGGGCGGGCAGCACCTCTGCGGAAGGCGCCAGAGCATTGGTGAGCAGCAACAACTGGGCCATGCGGACCTCCGCGAATCCCGGAACGAACGTGGTGAGACCCCTCGTGTTTCCGCGTCGTTGCGGGCCATCTGCTTGTCAGAATAGGTGACGTCCCGTTGCTGTCACAGAGATCTGACAACGTTTTCTAGGTACTGCAAGTCACACCGGTCGTCCGTTTTTGGCCTGATTGAGGGTAAATGACGGTTTGCTACAAGGTTTCCTGACCGTATCGGTGGTACCGGGGCGGCGGTGATCTTCTGCCAAGATGCCGCACGTGGCTGCTGTTGCTTCCGCCGCCCTGTCCATCGTCCTGGCCTGCCTGATCGCGGCGGCTGGGTATTCGGATCCGTGGACCGTGGTCGCGGCTGGCGGGGTCTGTGTGCTGGTCTTCGCCATCGGCTGGCCGCAGCTGCTGCTGCTGCCCGACCGGCTGGGGTCGGCCGTGCTGATTGCCGTGCTCGGGGTGGGCGCGCTGATCATCGGCGTCCGCACCGCTCCGACCGCATCTGATCCGGCCCGGCCTTTGTCGGCGTTCGCTCCGGTGGTAGCCATCGCGCTGCTGCTCTCGTTCGTGCACGAACTGCTGCGCCGGGACGGCCGGGCCCGCGTGGTCGAGTCGGTCACCGGCACTCTGGCCGGGCAGGTGATCGCGATCCTGGCCGCAGGCTGGGTGCTGCTCATTCAGATTCCCGAAGGGCCACAGGGAATCGTGCTGGGTGCGGCGGCTCTGGCGTCGTCCCGGGTGGTACTGGCTGTCCCGGTCCCGCACATGATCTCGATCTGGATCGCGATCGCCGTGGCCGGGGTGACCGGGCTGGCGGTGGCGAGCTCGCTCAACACCGCCACCCCGGTCAAGGGCCTGATCGCCGGCGCCTGCGTCGCGGCGGTCGGCGTAGCCATCGACCGGGC
>CALMAR010000257.1 GCA_937859855.1 uncultured Kineosporia sp. | reverse complement strand
TGGGCCACGCTGATGAGTGCGGTAAGGAGGCGTCGGATCTCGTGCCGGGTGAGCCTGATCAGCCCGGCTGGGGTTGGGGGCTGGTGGGCGGCCAGGACGGCGAGGATGGCATGGGCGATCATGGCCAGCACGGACCAGCGGTGCCAGGAGGTTTAGGTCTGGACCTGGTGCTGGTCTAGGGCGGCCAGTTCCTTGGCTTCGGCGAAGCTGTCCTCGATCCGCCAGGGTGAACCAGCGACCCGGACAAGCGTTTTCAGCGGAACCGGGCGCGGGAAGTGGGTTCGGTAGAACGCCAGTTCGCCGGTGCGGATGCTGCGCCGGATCAGCAGCCAGTCCTGCCCGTCATCGGGTTTCTTCGCCGCTGGTCGCGTCGCTGTTCTGGTTGCTGGTGAGCGCGGGTCGGTGGTGCTGGTCCAGGTCCAGTCGTAAACGCGGGGGCCGTGGGCGCCATCGCCAGTGCTGCAGCGGTGCCAGCGCAGGCCTGATCTGGCGGGCCGACAGGCGTAGTCGATGGCGGGGCGGGTGCCGATCCCAGTGGTGATCGGGTGGTCCTTGGCGATCGCCATCACGAATCCCAGCCCGGCCTGCGCGATCCGGGCGCGCAAGGCGCCGGCGTTCCCATAGACCTCGTCGCCAGCGCCGGTCTCATCCACCACCAGCACCTCACCCAGCCGGTCGCCGGGATCGGCCAGATTCGCTGTCACATACGAGCGCAGCCCATCACGGGCGGCCCCAGCCGGCCAGACAGCCTCGGACAGCAGCCGCTGCATCCGCGAGGATCGTTCTCCCCGGCATGCTCAGCGACCAGTAGTTGACCTGGGGCAGCCCGCCCAGCAGGCCCGGCACGAACGCGGCCACCCGCCGCCGTGGCTCAGACCGCGCAAACAACGGCCCCAGCCAGTCCATTACCGTGTCCAGCTCGGCCTGCCACCCAGTGGCCCCGGAAAGATCTACGCCGGCGGCCGCAGCCACCGTCAGCCGATTCTGCGTCTTCACAAACCATGATCATTTGGCGGTGGCTGCTCCGCGTCACGCAACGCCACATCCCACGTTCAACCGAGCCACATGATGATCAAAAGTTAAGTGTCGCTGCAGTACTAGAGAGAAGAATCGATAGCGACGCTTATGTGATAAGCCGTCGCCCAAGAAACGTTGGTCTAGGCGGTAGCCCTGATCCAGGAATCGCATGAGCTGTAGTTGGCTGCGATCGTACAGGCCCGGAAGTAGATGACGGTGCCCTCGGCGTATGACTTGTTCACCGTTAAAGGATCACTATGGCAGCCGCCATGGTTCTCGGCGGTGGACACCGAACCCCCAGTTCCAACTTTGTACTGTAAGCGGGGCACCCGCCCATCGCATAGGTAGTCATACAAGTTAAAGATTTCGCCATAGGAGTTGAACGAAGCAAACGCGCCGCCATCTGGGGATTCGCTGGAATAGCTCGCGATGCCATCAGCGGAGGCGTCAGGGCTTCTCACGAAAGCTAGCACTGATATGGCGATTGCAACTCCAAGCAAGCGTTTGAACCCTGTGCGCCCTTGGATCAACATATCTCGGCTCTCCTTATCCGGGAACTGTCCGCTGCAGGCAGTAGCTATCAAGCATGTTCCGACCGACGAGGAAACAGGTCTGATCTCTTTGCCAGTCGTGGCTTAAGCCGTAGCCTTCACCCACGAACTACATGAACTATAGTTGGCTGCAACGTTGCAAGCTCGGAAGTAGATGACGGTGCCCTCGGCATATGACTTGTTCACCGTTAAAGGATCACTGTGACAGCCGCCATGGTTCTCGGCAGTGGACACCGAGCCACCCGTTCCGACCTTGTACTGCAGTCGCGGTACCCTGCCGTCGCAGGCCTCGTCGAAGAGATCGAAGATCTCGCCGTACGATTGAAACTCCACTAGGGCCCCATCGTCAGGGGAGAACATGCCATACGATGCCGTGCCGTCCGCGAGAGCGGTGGGCAAGGAAATTGCGGATAGTATTCCTACAAGGCCTGCAACTGTCGCTGCTCTGAGCCGGAGAACTGAGTGTTGCGTCACCATGGCCTGATCCTCCGAATCAAGCGGTGGCCTTGAGCCACTGGCTACAATTGTCATAGTTGCCGGACACGTTGCAGGCACGGAAGTAGATGACCGTACCTTCCGCGTACGACTCGTCAAATCGTGCCGGGTCGGTATGGCACCCGCCATGGTTCTCGAGGGTTGTCACCGAGCCTCCGGTACCCACTTTGTATTGGAGGCGCGGCACTTTGCCGTCACATAATTGATCTTGCAACCAGAAATGCTCGCCATACGAGGCGAATTCTGCCGTGGCGCCAGCATCCGGAGAAGTGATCGAATAATTCTCATGACCAGCCGCCTGTGCCATACCAAAAGAACCGAAGACGCACAGAAGAATGGCGCCGGCAATCCCGGCCACGTAAACATATAGTGGAGACCTGAGCATGACACTCCTAATCGATTCACTGGATAGTGACTAGTCACCCTTAGCCACCTAGCGCGCGCACAATATCCTGTTTGCGGTGCTATGGCAATAATCATTCCAGAGAGTCTGCGGGTATCGTCACGCAGGCCACCCGCATGTTGGGTCGATGGCAGGCGCCAACACCACCCTTTCCGATCATGACCGTGGCGCCGGACCAACACATCGGACGCTGCCCACGTACCCATCACTAGACGCTGGACACCAAGGCATCCGTCGCGCAGGTTGTCTTTAGTACTGCAGCGCCACTTAGCTGTTGATCACGGTTCGGGGGCGTTTCGCCGGTAGTGGCTGGCTCGGGCGGTGGCTTGGTGGTCGATGGTGAGTCGACCCTGCTGACTGGGTCCAGGAGCTGCAGCAACGGAGAGTCGTAAGGTGTATTGGGGCTTTGCAGGGTTTCATGCCCAACCTGGGCCATCAGGCGGCTGTAGGAGCGGTGCTAGAAGTCATTCTATGGAGAACCTTCGGCTTGCCGCTTTACGTGCTCTATCGGTGTCGACCAGGATGACGCCGCACGCACTTGAGAAGGCTTCCAAATCGCTCCGTCGTAACTCGAACTACAGAATTATGAACCCAATTCCCCATATGAGCCGCCACTGCCACCGGGCGTGACAATCTTGCGGATGCGCCCAGTTAAGACAACCACTGCTTCTTTAAATTGACCAGTGCCAGAGTTTTCATACGCAAGAATCGTCCCCCTCGTCGGCGCTCAGCGACTTCGAACTGTTCGAATATGCCCGCTACAGAGAGCCGTCCGTCCACACGGCTTTCCCGGTCAGCATCCCGTCGCTTGGACGCCTTCTCGTTGTATTAGCACTCCATGGCTCGAGCCGTCTCGAGTGACAACATCTGTTCTCAAGAGACCTTTGTCGATGATCGGCAATCTTGTGTCAGATAGCGGGCGATCATGTCAGACGTGGCGATCATGCCGTCGAGGTTGGGGTGGAAGGGCATCCGTTTACTGGGGCGTGGCCATGTCCCCCCGGTGGTCCACGGTTGATCAGACCACGCGTGGTGGGCCGCAGATTGCTCGGACGCGGCGAGCAAATCGATTTTCGCCGTCGCGCTCGCGCGCGTGAGGGCTTGTGCGAGATCGCAGGCGAGTGCGGCGAGGGAGTCATAACTTCGCTGTCCGAACGGCAGGGCCGGTTGAAAGTTGGGAGGAAGCACAGCGAGATAGTCGACGCAGACGATTCGTGCGTCCGGTGCTCGGTCGCGGATCGCCGCGAACACCTCAGCAACGTCGTCGCTGGTGCGTGCCAGCCGGTCGGGGGCGTGGCTGCGCTGCATCGCCCGGCGTAGGCGTTGGCGGATGAGTGAAGCCCGGTCAGCCACATCGGCATGGAGGCGGCGATCAAGGCGGGTATGTAACCGATGTCGTTTCCGCCGATGGTGATGGTGACCAGCGCGGTGTCAGCCGAGACTCCGGTGACCTGGGGCGGCTGGCCGAATTGCGAGCAGCGCAGGACGTCCCGGGCCGTGGCCCCGCTGCTCGTTAGGTCGAACAGCTCGAGACCAAACCGTTGGGCCAGCAGGTGCGGGTAGTTGCTCGCCGATTGTCGCGCTTTGCCGGTCGGCCTGTCTTGGCAGGCTCAATGCCCGGCCCGGCAGCGAATGAGCTGCCGAGCGCGACGTAGCGCCCGCCGGGCTGAAGCGTGCTCATACTGTCGGCCGTAGGACGAGCACCACTGCGTATCGTCGATGTTCACGCCGCCCAGAATGCATGAACATCTCATGGATCTCTTCAGATAACTACGATTGGGATGGTGTCGATGCCTATCTCGTCGGAAGAGCTGTCGGCAGCGCTGCTCGGGCACTGGTACGTGGTTTCCCGGTCAATCGATCGCTTACTTAGGGAGGCGCTGGGGCGCCTTGGACTGATGGAATCGTCCGGCGGCGCCTTGTGGGCCCTGGATCCGGACACGCCTGCACCGACGATGCGCGAGCTGGCTGGGCGGTTGGGCTGCGACCCGTCGAACGCCTCCTCGTCAGCGCGAAGCTGGAGGAAGGCGGGCTGCTAGAGCGTCGCCGACACCCCACCGACGGCCGCGCCGCGTACTGACCCTCACGGCGCGAGGGCACGAGGTGCGCGAGCGCCTCATGGCCGACATCGCAGCCACCACGCCACTACGCCGTCTCACCACCACCCAGCAACACCAGCTGATCCGCCTCCTACAGCTAGCCCAGCGGGCGCTGTAGCTGGCCGCGCAAGCCCCGGTTGACGTCGGGCGTCGCTCGCTGGGGCGCCGCTCACGTATCGAGAGCGAGCCGCAGCGGTCGATCAAGGTGCCTTGAATCTGTCGAGGCAGCCAGAAGAGCGTCGGCAAGGGGCCGGGGTTCGTCAGCATCGCTTCGTACGGCCGGCGCAGTGAAACGACGCGGGCGTCTGGCAGCCAGATGGCCATGGCTTGTGTCAACGCCGTTTGAATTCAGGACTGTCCGATTCAGGGTGTAACTGGTCTGGCCTGACACGCCGGCCCTGCGGAGTTGGCGGGGAGGACCAGACATGTCGGACCCGATCGAGCCTGTGATGATCGATCAGCAGAAGCTCGCGCGGGAGCTGGTGGAGAAGGCCCGCGTTGAAGGGATCGAGCTGGTCGGGGCCGGTGGCCTGCCATTCGCCTAATAGCGCACCTGCGCAACGAATCTGCTGCCCGGCGCAGGTGACCTATTCCCAGCAGGCACTGCACTGCCGGACCAGGGACATCGAGTCCGTGCGATGTCAGTGATCTGCCAGGCGAATTGTTCAGTCCGGCAGATCAGCCAGAGCCAGCGGCTGCAGGCATGCGCGGAATGCCGCGTGAATCATGTGATCCATAGGGTGCTGCTATCTCAACTGCCGGAATTTGTTGGAGTGGAGCGCCGAAGCCTGGTGGCCTCCGTGAGACCTCACCTGCATCGCAAGCAGTGAGTCACACCGGAGGACTTGCCCTGATCTAGCCGATCAGCGCCACCTTCGCACCGAGAAGGAGAAGGTCAAGTCATGCCTGGGCACCACGGGATAGATATCGGATATGCGCCATTCCACGACATCACGGAGATGGTCTTCAACAAGGTCGATGAGATCGGTGCGACGGTCGCACCGCTGGCCTTAACCCCTCGCTGTGATCGGTAGATTGGGATAAGGACCTACTACCCGCTGCATCCGGGCTGGAGGAGCGTGAGGCGATGTCTGTTCAGCCGCAGCCACCCGGAGGACCCGACGGGTGGGTGATGAGATAGCCAGGCCAGGCGGTGACCGGGTCCCGGATGGGTTCGTGGTCCTCAACACCGAGGCCCAGGTGGATGTCGACACCTTGCATGCGGGCATTCTGGCCCTGGCTCCTGGTCCGGCTGTGCCGTGGTTTCTCGATGTCGATGGCGTTCTCAACGTGGAGGCCGTGACCCCCGGGGGGCCCGCGGGCTGGCCCAGCTACCGGCAGACAATGGTGTCCACGAGTCGAGATCCGCAGGTGCCGTTCGTGTGGTCGCCGGACTTGGCCGACTGCCTGAACCTTCTCGTGGCGCGCCAGCAGGTCCAGGTGCATTGGCTGACTTCCTGGGACAGCGACGCCCCGCGATGCGCGGCTCCAGCCATCGGCTTGCGGGTGGGCCAGCAGGTAGCTCGCGACAAGACCGACGACGATGAAAGATGCAGAACCGACTGGTGGAAGCTCCGGATACTGCAATCGTTCGCCTCGACATGCGACTTCTCTATCTGGACGGACGACTACATAGACGAGGCGGCTCTCGCCGGGGGCTCCCAGGCGCTGCCCAGTGCGAACGTTCTTGCGGTCTGCCCCGATCACACACGTGGCTTACTCCCTGAGCACTTGGTCCTGATCATCGCTGCCATCGCAGACAGGCGGGCCTGGCAAACGGCTGTTCCGCCAAATGCTTGACATGTGCCAGCTCCACCACATCGGCGTCGGCAGCGCCGCCAGGAACTAGCAGCCAGGCGGCCTCAAACCAGGCCCGCACAAGTCACAACCCGCACACTGACGCAGGTTCGGCTGTCGCCGATGTCTTGAGACATCACCAGGTGCCCCCGGCAGGATTTCGAACCTGCGCCACCGCCTCCGGAGACCGGCCACTCACCAGGTAACCGCCGTCTTGAGTACGATCCGCTGCCCGATCCGGTGTCATCGCCGTCACCGTGGGCTCTGGACGACGCCAGTTCGTCCCACGAACCGCACCACGAATGGCTGAAGACCTCGACCGCACGCCCAGGTCGACGAGGGGACTGCTGGCTAAGCACCCGGATCTGCCGATGAGCGGAAGCTTCCGCAGAGCGGATTCACCGATCAGTCACGGGCCGACCGGGCAGAGACGGCTAAGAAATTTCCCCATACTTAACCACGCAGCTCCATAACTGAATGATCATCTTGGTAGCAGATACCACTTCTTCTCAAGCGCCTCAGCGTACGTTTCTGTGTAAGCCGCCGCGATGTCACCGAAAGCATGTGAAGCGTAGTATTCGATTGAATCAGCTGATTTGAGTGGATTCACGTGCGATAGCGCACGAAGGAGTACAAAGCGTAACGCCCCGTCCGCCGTGTGTTGGTTGGTACGGTCTAAAGTCAATGCTGCATAGGAATCCAACTGTTTCATAACAGCCAGCTGCATTAGCGATAAGCCACAGATCGCCAAGCCAATCTCATGAGATGTTAATTTGTACATCTCTTCAGCGGTGGCGCGGGAAGCGAGCCAATCACAGATGACTTCCCGACGAAACAAGGGATCTTGCAGCTTGTGTAGAGCGCGGGTCTTCAACGTCGATCCGAGCGACTCATCGCTCCCAGGCGCCATACGATGAACGCGTCGAAAAAGTTCAAGAACAGGTAATCGTCGTAGGCTATCATCAGTTTGAATCTTACTAAAAGCGTCTAGTTCTCGAATGAGATCCGGCTGAAGCTGGTCTAGTTGACGGTCAAACTTACTGGCCAACCCAGGTCGATACAGAATGGCATGTGCAAGTTCATGAGCTACTGCAAATAGCCACTGACCTCGCGTTAGTAGATCGGCCTGCGACCAGGCTCCACGATGCTTACCCAGTTCACCAAAAGCATCCCGAACCGCAGGAAACGCAACGCTGTATAGATTTGCATTGTCATATTGACCAGCCAGCTGGAGTCGTTCCGAAAATACTGCACCCACATGCGCGCTTGCCAATTCTTGTGTGCAATTAGGTAGAGACAATGGAACAGTTAGCGTCTGAAATATTGCAATTAAATGTTGGTCAAAGACCAATCGAACCGCTTGACTAGTCCAACGCGTATGCGGAAATGCTTTGATAGTGTGGATGACCGTGGCACGAGACCTAGGCAAGTCAGTGCCGATTATGTCGCAAAGGTGTCGCCAAAGAGCGGCGCTTCTGAATTCGTTTTCCGTTTTTACACCACTTGTGACTCGAGAAAAGCAATCTTCGCCATACTCTACCCTAAGGCGTTTTTCCAAATCCATGCTCTTCAGTCTTCATTTAACAGGCGCAGTATTTGCTCTACTTCTTCCGCAGTGTAGCCCCTCAGTTCTTTACCATTATGAATAGCAACAAAACCCTTTCGTATTTCTACGCGCATTTTCATCCAAGAGCGAAGGTAGGGAAACATCGTAGTCGATAGCGCGATGAACACTTGCGCCGTGGTAGTTCCGTCGAACGGATGGACTATCTCTACTTCTTCTTCGCTGTTTAGGGCTTGGACGAGGTCGCTGAGATCTGAAGCGTCAGTTGCGGGTAGACGGATAATAACATTTACAGCCATACAGTTAGTATGTCACAAGAACCCTAGATGTTATGGATACTGAGGGGCTACTTCCAGAAAGTACTCGATCTTTCGACGGTCAAAGGCGTCATTTACCTGGAGCTTATGTCCCAAACAGGTAATTTGTTACTATAATGTCAGGGGGTCATCGCGCCCGCATCTACGACTGGCTGCGCGATTCGCTATAACTGCGCTTGAGGCTTGTACCTTGGAAGGCGATTCGCGTCCCTCCAAGACGTGTCGTTGTGGATCGGGCATCCGGTCATGCCGCTGACAGAGGGCATCACCGTGTCCGGTCATGCCGCGATGAGAGGGGCGATACCGTCATCCGGTCATGCCGCGTGGGGGCGGTTTCGCTCACCCGGTTGGCTGCCGTGCGTGCGCTCGCGGGCGCACTACTGCCGCAGTTCCCCTGGAGCGGACAGGTTCGCAGGGCGATCACGGAACCTCTCGGCGAGCTCGGTCAGTTTCGCGACGTACGCCGGCCAGTCGTACCCGTCCGGCACGTTGTCGCCCGGTCGCCGCCACCCCACGCTGCCGTCGACCTGTTCACGCAGGATGTCCGCCTGGCCGTTGTGCTGAGCGAGGTCGTTGAAGTTGTGAACCAGGATCCAGTGCAGCGTGACCTCCCGCCCATCCCAGTGCAGGACATGGCCGACGGTGTCCAGATCGAGCAGCTCGACTGTCTCCTCGCAGTGGGCGATCACCCGGCGATAGAGGTCGATCAGGCCGGCGGTGGTCTCCTCGGCGGTGGCGTACCAGTCGGCCTGCGGATCGACGTCGTACGCCGCTTCCGCGATCAGTTCATCCGCGTGAGGGAACGGGCGTCCGAAGGTCGCGCCGAGGTACACCGCCTCGACGTTGAGGACGTGCTTGATGATGCCGGTCAGGCTGGTTCCGGTCGGTGTGCGGGGCATCCGGGCCTGGTACTCCGGCAGGTCCTCGACCTTGGAGATCAGCGCGTCGCGGCGTTCCTTGTAGTACCGCTGCCAGATGGCCTTCTGGTCGGTGGACATCTTCCGAGCTTAGGCCGTACCTCTTCGGTGCTGGCATCGGGATATAGCGAGCGCACGGTCATCCCGCGATCCGCGGCGTTACTCTCCCGCCGCGTAGCGTGACCGCTGGAAAGACTCCGCGGCCACCAGGATC
>CALMAR010000256.1 GCA_937859855.1 uncultured Kineosporia sp. | reverse complement strand
CCGGTGGCCATGCCCAGCCCAGGGGCGGCTGCTGCCGCCGCGACAGCCTGTGCCCAGGCCGGAGTGCGGGTGGGTTGCTTCCGCCCGCCATCGGTTCCGGATGGGCTCAGCCGGCTCCGGTTGACCGCTCGCGCCACCTTGACCCTGGATGAGCTGGACCAGGCCAGCCGGGCGCTCCACAACGGCCTGGCCGCCGCCCGCGAGTCCGTCCGGCTGGCGCCATGAACCCGGCCACCGGCCTGCCCTTCGGCCTGGCCCCGGTCGTGCTGGTCACCGGGACGGGAACTGGGGTCGGCAAGACGGTGACCACCGCTGCGCTGGCTGCGGCCGCGCTCAGCCAGGGCCGGTCGGTGTGCGTGGTGAAGCCGGTGCAGACCGGCGCGTCCGGGCGCGGGCCGGAGCCAGCCGATATCGAAGAGGTGGGCCGCCTGCTCGCCCCGCTGGCCGCCCGGCTGACATTGGCCGAGTTCGTTCGCCTGGGGCAGCCACTGGCGCCGCAGCGGGCTGCCCGGCTAGCCGGAACCACCCTGCCCCCGCTGAAGGACCATGCCGAACGGATCGCCATCCTGGCTGAAGACCATGACCTGGTTCTGGTCGAGGGTGCGGGCGGCATCCTGGTCCGGCTGGACGAGGACGACCACACCCTGGCCGATCTGGCTGATCTGCTGCCCGGAGCCGAGGCGGTGATCGCCACGGATGCCGCGCTGGGCACCCTCAACCTGACCGGGCTCACGGCCGAGGCGCTGCGACACCGGGGCGTGCCGATCGCCGGCCTGGTGATCGGGCGCTGGCCGCGGCGGCCGGGACTGGCCGAACAGGGGAACCTGCGTGACCTTCCGGCTCTGACCGGGATCCGGCTGCTCGGCGTCGTCGGGGAAGGATTCAGCCCGCCGCCGATGCTGGAAGCCGCCGGGGCGACCGATCAGCGGGCCTCCACCGGGCCCTGAGGCCCGGCGCCGAACCAGACCGAAGGGCCAGCACGACCAGCGCCAGTCCGGCGCTGAGCCCGACCAGCAGCGCACCGGCGGCGCCGATCTGGCGGGCACTGATCCCGGCGGCCAGGGCACCCATGGCGACCCCGCCGACCGAAGCGGCACTCAGGAAAGTCATGGCTCCGCCTGCCTGGCTGGGCGAGATCCGGCTGGCCACCACGTCATTCAGGGTGATCAGGAGCGGGCCGACGGACAGCCCGGTAATGAAGACCGCCGCCCCGACGGCAACCGGCCCGAGGGTGAGGCTGGCCAGCATCACCGTCAGACCCACGACCAGCCCCGCCGCCGAGGCCAGACGGCGAGCAGCGGAGCTGAAATGCGCTGGCAGCGCTGGCACCAGAGCTGCCGTGATGGTCGATCCGGCGGCCATCACGGCGTAGAGCACCCCGCCGGAGCCGGGCCGGCCGGTCGCGACGCAGAATGCGGTGACCGCCGTCTGGACCGACGCGAACATCACGCCCATTGCGCTGGCGCTGGCCAGCGGAACGCTGAGGGCTCTAAGCATCGCCCCCGGAGGCAGATGTCCGGCCCTTCGGCCCAGCGAGCCGGACGAGGCCGGCGAGCTGCCCGTCACAGCGGCCCGGCCCGCGATCCGGGGAGCGTCGTGGGTGGGGTGGACGGCGAATGCGCCACTCGCGCACAGGGCCACACCGGCGCAGCTGAGCAGGGTGACGACCGGTCCGCCAGCGGTGGCCAGCACACCGGCCAGAGCCGGCCCGGCGACGTAGGACAGTTCATCCGCGGTGCCCTCGAACGCGAACGCGGCAGTCAGCCGGGAGCGGGTCAGAGCTGCCCAGCGGGCCCGGGACATGCCGCCCACCTGAGGCAGCGACAGGCCGATCAGTGCACACAGAATCAGCCGGGCCACGGGTGCGGTCAGGGCGAACAGAGCCAGGCCACAGAGTGCAGCGGCATTGATCAGTACTGCCGGGCCGAGGATCCGGCGCTGCCCGAAGCGGTCTGACAGCAGGCCGGACGCAGGCGCGCCGATCGCCGTGCCCAGCGCGATGGCGGTCGCCGCCAGGCCGGCCGCGGCCAGATCACCGGTAGCCAGGGCCACGCAGGTCAGGATCGCGACCGGGGTCATCGCTCCCGGCAGGCGGCCTGCCATCGCGATCGGCAGGTAGAGGCGCCCCGAGATGACCGGAAGATCCCGGTAGGCCCGCAACGTACTGAGAACATGGACTGGGTGAGACATTCAGGCACCACTTCGATCGTGGCCGCCGTCCCGCCTCCGGCGCACCGTGTGCCCTGTCTCGAACGGAACCCGCTCGCGTTTCTACGTTACGGCGTCAGTCAAATCGATCGGCCGATCCACCGGCCCAGCCCTCAGCCCGACGCCGGCCCGGCGGTCCTGAGCATCGCCGACCGCGGCCCAGATCAGATCGGCCACCGCTTTGGCGTACGGGTCGCGCAGCATCGATACGTGATCACCGGCCACGTCGGCGAGCTGCCACTGCCCGGTCAGATACGGCGCCCAGCCCAGCCGCTCCTCTCGCTCAGGCGAATCCGCCACCAGCACCAGAGCTTGGCCCGGGTAGGGCGTGCTCCGGTACAACCGGTGCAGCACCGTGCTCTGCCGCCAGAACCGCCAGAACTGGTCCTCGCCGGGGGTGCCGCGAAGCCCGGTGGTGGCCACTCCGACGGCGTCCTTGAGCCTTTGCCTGACCGAGCGCTCCTCCTCCGCGCCGTGCGCGCGGCCATCGGGGGGGAACGAGTCCATCAGCACCAGCATGGCTGCCTCTTGACCGGCCTTGCGCAACTGCTGAGCCATCTCGTAGGCGACCACCCCGCCGAACGAGTGCCCGGCCAGGTAGTAGGGGCCCTGCGGCTGGATCGACCGGATCGTGTTCAGGTTCCGGCGGGCGGCCGCGGCGACGGTCCAGTCCGGGATGCCACGAGCCTCCAAGCCGTGCGCCTGCAGTGCGTACACCGGCAGATCGCTGTCCAGGTGGCGCATGATCGGCACCATCGACACGCCCAGCCCGCCACCGCCGGTGGCGATGAACAGTGGCGGCCGGGAGCCGGTGACCCGCAGCGGCACCAGGCTCTGGTTCACCTGCCCCGGGCGGCGCTTGAGCCGGCTGGCGAAAGCGGCCAGGGTCGGCGCCTGCACCAGGTTGGACGTGGTCGCGTCCAGGGCCGGCACACCCAGCTCGTTGACCATGATCGACATCAGCGCCTCGGCGGCCAGCGAATCGCCCCCCAGCTCGAAGAAGTCGTCGTCCCGGCCGATGTCGGGTAGCGCCAGCACCGTGCACCAGACCGCTTGCACCACTTGCTCCCACTCCGACAGCGTGCCGGTGGAGGAGCCTGAGATCTGCGCGGGCGGCGGCGGCAGAGCGGAGCGGTCGAGCTTGCCCCGCTCGGTCCGGGGCAGCGCGTCCAGGAAGATCACGGTCTCTGGAACCATGTAGCCGGGCAGTGATTCGTGCAGGCCAGTGCGGATCGCGACCGCGCTGGGCCGTTCGGCGGTGGAGACCACGTAGGAGACCAGGCGCATCCCCCCGCCGCCGACCCGGGGCATCCCCACGGTGACCGCCTCGGCGACGTCGTCCCGGGCGAAGAGCAGGACGTCGATCTCGCCCGGCTCGACCAGGTAACCGCGGATCTTGACACTGTGGTCCCGGCGGCCAAGCATCATCACCGCGCCATCAGACCGCAGCACTCCGATGTCGTTGCTGCGAACGGTCCGGGTGCCGTCCGGATTGCTGGTGAAGACGGCGGCGGTGATCTCCGGGGCCTCGTAGTAGCCGCGGGCGGGATGCGGGCCGGTGACGGTGATGATGCCGGGCTGGCCGTCCGCGACCGGCTGCCCATCGTCGTCCACCAGCACGACCCTGGTGTCCGGAAGCGGATACCCAACCGGCAGGGCACCATCGGCCACCGGATGATCACTACCGACCCGGTACTCGGTGATCAGGCCGGTCTCGGACGAGCCGTACCGGTTGCGGATCACACAACCGTCCGGCAGCAGTGATCGGGCCGCCTCGATGTCCGGGCCGTAGGCGGCTTCGCCGGCGATGGTCAGCGAGCTCACCGCAGCGAAAGAGGCTGTCGCCGGACCTGACTGGACCAGGGCTCGGACGATGGCCGGGCTGGCCTGGATGACGGTGGCTCCGCTGGCCTCGATCCAGGCAGGCAACGGGCCGATGCCGTTGCCGCGGACGTCGTAGAGCCGCATGGTGGCACCCACCAGCACGCCGGCGCAGGTGGCCATCAGGCCAGCGTGGAAGGCCATGGGCAGAGTGTGGGCGACGATGTCGTCAGCGCCATAACAGCCAGTGGCCACCGAGTTCGCCCAGGCATCGCGGACCAGCATCCGGTGGTCGTTGATCACCACCTTGGGCCGTCCGGTAGAACCTGAGGTGAACGCCAGCGCGGCGGTGGCGTCCGGTGAGGGCCGTTCGCTCCACATCGGGGCCAGTGCCTGGTCCAGTTCGGCCGGGCTGAGCTCTCCGGACTCGTCCAGCAAGACGTTCTCGGCGATCTGTGCGGCGACCGGCTGGCAGGCCGGGTCGGTGAACAGATAGCGGGCCCGGACCCGATCCACGAACATCGACAACCGGGGGGCGGGCGTGCGTGGATCGAGGACCAGCACCGGGCTGCCCGAGGCCAGGATGCCGAACAGCGCCGCGACGGCCTCGGCGGTGTGCGAGTAGAGCAGCGCGATGGGCTGGCCGGAGCGCCGGTACTGCGGGTCGACCCGGCTGACCAGCTGAGCCCGGACGCCGGCGGCGCGCCGAGCCAGCTGGAGGAAGCTGTAGCTGTGCTGACCGTCGTCCACCGCCAGATCGCCCGGCTGAGCCGTCACCACATCCCGGAATCGGGCGATGGTTCCGGCTTCAGCGTCGGTGCGGGCGAGGGCGCGCACGGCACGCTGAACATGGTCGACCGGAGCCATCCGCAGGATCCCTTTCCGAAAGCCGTTCTGAGATCCCGGAAGCCATCCGCTACGGGCACTCAGCTTGCTATCAGAAGGACCATGGCAAACGACGATCGTGCCTCGCCACTGGAACGGCGGAAGTCACACCGATGACTGATCGATCATCGTCCAGCCGAGTGATACCGCCTGAGGTTCCTTGACATCACTGGGCGGTCTGAGCCCGGGGCGCTCGGTGTGAAAGCCCGCACAGGCTCTCCAGATCGGCCAGCGCCAGCGGCGGCGTGCCCAGCTCAGACGGCCCGGTCCGGCTGCTGCGGATGCCATCCAGCAGCAGAACCAGCAGCCGGCGCCACACCTGAGGCTGCCGCCCCCCGGCGAACGCGCCAGCAGCATGGATCATGACCTGGAACATGGCCAGATCGGAGGCGTCCAGATCGGGCCGGACCTGGCCGGTGGCCTGCGCTCGCCGGACCAGGCGCTGGAGCAGCGGTGTCAGCTCCAGCCGCCGGTCCGTCAGCGCGCCGTCTGCGTGGCCGGCCCCGAACATCAGCTCTTTCAAGCCCTGATCGGCCAGCTGCCTCTCGGATATTCCTTCCATCAGCATCACCAGCCCGGACCACGGATCTGGATGTTCGCTGGCTTGCTCGGCCAGCTCGATCAAGGCGTTCACCCGATCCTCGAACAGGGCTTGGATCAACATCGCCTTGTCCGGAAAGCGCCGATACACGGTGCCGGTGCCGACCCCGGCCTGCCGGGCGATCTCGTCGAGACCCACGTCCAGGCCGCGCTCGGCGAAGAGTTCGGCCGCGGCGACCAGGATCCGGCGCCGGTTGCGCTCGGCGTCGGACCTCAGTGGCCGCTGCTCACCCTCCAGGCTCGCGATGAGCGTCATAGGTGGTCAGCCGACCATCATGGCCGGACTGGCGGATTCACCTTCAATCTCCTCCACCGGTTCCAGCTGGTGCTTGGGCAACAGGACCAGCGCCACCACGAATGCGATGAGCACCAGGGCGAGCGCCCAGATGAAGGTCTGGCCGAAGCTGTCGGCCACCGCCGGCAGTACCTTGCCCCGGACGGCCGGCGGCAGCGAGAAGAGCCCGCTCAGTCCGCCGCCCTTACTGACCGGAGCGGCCCCGCCCAGGCTGTGGAACACAGCCTCCAGCTTGCCGGTCATGATCCGGACCAGCAGCACGGTCAGCACTGCTGTCCCGATCGAGGCGCTGACCTGCTGGGTGATGTTCAGCGTGGTGCTGGCCCTGGAGATGCTGGCCCGGCGCAGAGTCTGCATAGCGCCGGAGAAGGTCGGCATCATGGTGAAGCCCATCCCCAGCCCCATCAGGAACAGCACGCCCTCGATCTGCCAGTACCGGGTGTCCGCCCGGGTCGTGGTGATCCCGGGCTAGGGCCGCGGCCCCCTGGTCCGGGCGCCCGGCACGATCCGGCCCACCCCCGTCCGGTCGGTCAGACGACCGGCGATCGGCATCGCAATCATGGCTCCAAGTCCTTGCGGGGCCAGCAACAAGCCGGTGCTCAGCGCGCTCTCGCCGCGTACGGCCTGCAGATACAGCGGGATCAGCAGCATCCCGCCGAACACAGAGATGATCATCAGCATCAGAGTGATGGTGGATGCGGAGAAGGTCTTGTTCCGGAACAGCTTGAGATCGATCAGCGCGTCCGACTTGCCCCAGGCGTGAACGAGGAAGGCGACCAGCAGCGCCGCACCGGCGATCATCGGGCCCAGCACCTTGAACTTTCCGAAGCCAGCGGATTGCGCCGACTCCGCGAAGCCGTAGATCAGCAGGGCCAGACCGGGGGAGAGCAGAGCCAGGCCCAGCCAGTCCAGCCGATGCCCGGGCTGTGGCTTGTCGGTCTCCAGGATCCGGTAGGCGGCGACCAGGGCGACGATCCCGATCGGCAGATTGATGAAGAAGATCCAGCGCCAGGAGACGTCGTCCACCAGCCAGCCACCCAGGATCGGGCCGAAGATCGGGCCCAATAGCATCGGAATCCCGATCACTGCCATCACCCGGCCGAGCCGGTGCGGGCCGGCCGCGTGGGTGAGGATGGTCATCCCGGCGGGCATGATCATGCCTCCGCCGAAGCCCTGGAGAACCCGGAAGAAGATCAGCGAGCTCGCGCTCCAGGCCAGCCCGGACAGCGCCGAGCCGATCACGAACAGGGTGATCGAGATCATGTAGAGCCGCTTGGTACCGAACCGGTCGGCACCCCAGCCGGTCAGTGGGATGACCGTGGCCAGGGCCAGCGTGTATCCGGTGGAGACCCATTGGATCGTGGACAGCGAAGTGTTGAAAACGGCTGACAGGTGATTGATTGCCACGTTCACCACGGTGACGTCGAGGATCGACATGATCGCGCCCAGCACGACCACGGATGCGATCTTCAGCACGGCACTGTCGAGCTTGTCGGCATCTGTGGCCGGCGTCGCCGTCCGGGCCGGCGTCTCAGGTGACGGTGAGGTCGATGGTGAACCGCCCGAGGAGGACGTAGCAGTCATTCAGAGCTCCGAAGAATCAGTCAGCGTCAGGTGAGGGAGGGCGCTCGGAGGCGCCGGATTCGCAACCGTCCAGGTGCAGGTGACGGGACTACGGTGGCCTACACCCTAGCTCAACCGGAGATGGCCTTTCCACTTCCTCAGCACACCGGCATCCGGCCGCTCCGGCCCCAGCGATCCATCCCTGGTTGCGTGGCCCCTGTTTTTCTCATTGCCAGGAGTAACAGGGCGACGACTCTTAGTAAGATTCCGACTAAGGTGCACCGTCATGGGTGGAGGTCGCCAGAGGGGACCGGATCAGCTCCGCGGGTTGCTGCTGACCCTGGTCATCTATGGCCACACCTACGCAGCGGGAATCGCCGATGACCGATCGAAATGGATCATCTACGGCTTCCACATGCCGCTGTTCTTCGGGTTGTCCGGCTGGCTGCTGACCCGCTCCAGCCTGATCGATCGATCTCTGCCGGAGTTACTGGCCCGTTACTGGCGCCGGATGATCTGGCAGTGGCTGCTGGTATCGGTCGTTTTCGGGCTGTGGAAGGGCAAGTTGCCGGCCGGTCCGGCCGGCACCGTTCGCATCCTCGTCCTGGATCCGCTCTTTCATCTGTGGTTCATCCCGGCACTGCTGGGCATGCTGGTGATCACCCAGATCGTGCTCCGGGCCGGCTGTGGCTGGCCCACCCTGGCGATGGCGGCGGGTTTCAGCTTCGTGCTGTTCGAGCTGCCGGTGGGTCGCGACCACATCCCGGAATCGCTGCGCGGACTGGATTACCGCTACGGCGCGTACTTCGTCTGGTTCATGCTCGGCTTCGCGGTGCGCAACGCGATCCCGGCGAGCTGGTTGCGACGGCGGACCGTGAGGTGCGCGGGGATCGCTCTGGCGGCCGGTGGAGCGGGTGTCTACATCAGCGCGTTCCCGGCCGGGCCGTGGCAGCGGGACATCGGGTTCGCGGCCCTGAACACCGGGCTCATCCTGCTTCTCCCGTTACTGATCTCGGCTCTGGAGCGGCCGTTACCACTGATCGGTGAGGCCATGACCCGGATCGGGAGGGGGTCACTGTGGATCTACCTGCTGCATCCCTTCGTGACCGAGACCTTCCGCCACCATGACCGAGAGAGCTGGCGCTGGCGGCTGGCGGCTGCTCTGATCACCGCCGCTATTGCCGGGATCTGCGCGGCAGCCTCTCAGGTGCTGTCCCGATCGGCGTCGGGGCCCGGCCGATCCGGGCGACCGGCCCCGGGGGAATCAGCGATCAGGCTGCCGGGGCCACGTCACGGTCCGCTCACTCCCGCGGACACCGATATACGTGTCCACCCCGACCGCCAGGCCATTCGCTGACCGGGATCCCGGTCAGTCGCCCTTCACGTTCACCAGCTGCCGGAGCGTGTGCCTGACCTCGACCAGGTCGGCTGCGTCCGCCATCACCTGGTCGATGTCCTTGTACGCGGCCGGGATCTCGTCGATGAAGGCATCGGTGTCCCGGAACTCGATCCCCTTCATCGCTGCCCGCAAGTCCTCATGCGAGAACGCCTTTCGAGCCGCGGAACGAGAGAAGTTGCGGCCCGCGCCATGCGGGGACGAGTTCAGCGACAGGGCGTTGCCCCGGCCCTCGACCACATAGCTGGCTGTACCCATCGAACCGGGAATCAGGCCCGGCTTACCCGCGGACGCCTCGATCGCCCCCTTGCGGGAGACCCACACCGGCCGGCCGAAATGCCGCTCCTGCTGGGTGAAATTGTGATGACAGTTGATCCGCTCGCCCTCCTGGACCGGCTGTCCGGCCCAGGTTTCCAGGCAGGCCACCACCCGGTCCATCATCTCCTCCCGGTTCAGCCGGGCGAAGCGCTGGGCCCCGCGCAGGGCCCGCACGTAGGCCCAGCACTCGTCACTGCCCTCCCCCAGGGAGGCCAGATCGGGGTCGGGTAGGGCGC
>CALMAR010000255.1 GCA_937859855.1 uncultured Kineosporia sp. | reverse complement strand
GGCCCGCGCGCCCGCCCGCCGCGGCGCCCCGGGGGGGGGCGCGGCGGGGTCGCTCAGGTCAGCGGTGATCACCTCGACCCGGTGGCCATGGGCCTGGGTTAGCTCGGCGGCCAGCGCGTTCAGCCGATCGGTGCGGCGGGCGACCAGGATCAGGTCGTAACCGCCGGCAGCCAGGTGGCGGGCGAAGGCGGCGCCGATCCCAGCGGTGGCTCCAGTGATCAGGGCAGCAGGCATGAGTTCTTCCTGTCAGGTCGGTGCGCAGGTGTCAACGTGGGTGGCACTATCGGCTGATGACCAAGACGCCGAAGATGCCGAAAGCGTCGAAGCGGGCTCAGCAGGCCGACGTCGCCTCGTTGTTGCGGGCCTACGAGGGGTTCAGCCTGGCCGACGTCAAACCGGATTCCACTCCTGGCTTCGACGGCGGCAAGTCGGACGGCGAGCGGGCCCTGGGCGCCGGCGCTGGCGAGCTGTCCGCGCTGCAGGAGCGGCTTTTCGCGTCCACTCGGGGCGGGATCGACAACCGCCGGATCCTGCTGGTGCTCCAGGGCATGGACACCTCGGGCAAGGGCGGGATCATGCGGCATGTGGTCGGTGCCGCCGACCCTCAGGGCGTCGCTCACCACGCGTTCAAGGCTCCGACCAAGGCGGAACTGTCGCACGACTTCCTCTGGCGGGTACGAAAAGCGTTGCCGGAGGCGGGAATGCTCGGTGTCTTCGACCGCTCGCATTACGAGGACGTGCTGATCGTGCGGGTCCACAACCTGGTTCCCCGGCCGGTGTGGTCGCGCCGGTACGCCACCATCAACCGCTTCGAGCGATCCTTGGTGACGCATGGGCTGACCATGGTCAAGGTGATGCTGCACATCTCCGCGGAGGAACAGCTGAAAAGGCTGGCCGTGCGGCTGGAGAGGCCGGACAAGTACTGGAAGTACAACCCGCACGATCTGGAGGAGCACGGCTTCTGGCCTCAGTACCAGGAGGCCTACCAGGCGGCGATCAGCAAGACCTCCACGGGCGACGCGCCCTGGTTCGTCGTGCCAGCCGATCACAAGTGGTATGCCCGCTGGGCGGTTCAGCAACTGCTGCTGCAGGCCCTGCGCCAGGTGGATCCGCAGTATCCGCCGGCCCCGTTCGACGTGAGGGCCGAACAGGCCCGGCTGGCCGCCGCCGAACACGGTGAAAACGGCTGACTCCGGACTGCCTGATCCCTACCGGCTGCTGACCGCTGCCTGATCGGCCCACTGCTGGCTGTGCTGCTGGCTGGGCCTCTGCCAGGGCTGGGTGGTTCAGGTCCGGACCAGCAGAGCTACCGGCAGGCCGGTCAGCACATCCGCCAGTTCGGCCGGGCCGCCCTTGATCGCCTGGCCGGTGAGGACGTCGGTCCAGCTGCCGCTGGGCAGCCCGATGGTGTGCCGGCCCCAGCCACCCTCTTCGGCCAGCCGCAGCGCCAGCCGGGTGACGATGGCCATCACGGCGGGCTCGTCGCCCGCCCGGCCCCGGCCAAAAGCCACCGCATGGTCGCTGGACCCCGTCATCGCCGTGTAGCCGGACTCCGGCCCGAACCACTCGGGGTGATCCCGGCGCAGGTTCAGCGCCCGGCTGGCGACCAGCAGCTTCTCGGCGTCCAGGCTGGACGTTCCCGCCTGTGCGGCAACCTTTTTCAGCAGCTTCGCCTGGGCCGGGTAGTCGACCGGACGGCGGTTGTCCGGGTCGACCAGGCTGCGATTCACCAATTCGCAGCCCTGGTAGACATCCGGGACGCCCGGCATGGTCAGCTGGATCAGCTTCTGCCCCAGCACGGTGGCCCGGTCCGACGCCGCCAGTCGCTGGACGAAGGCGCCGATCGACTCCGCCGTGGCCGGGTCACCCATCGCGAACTGGGCCAGCTGGGCGGCCAGCGATTCGAACTTCTCGTCCGGCACGGTCCAGCTGGTCAGCTGCTTGGCCTCGCGCAGCGCCTTGACCAGATAGTCCAGCACCCGTTGCGATTCGGGCGGCCCGTCGCCCCACACCGCGATCAGGGTCTGCCAGACCAGGTGCGCGGCACCGAACGGCAGCTTCGCACAGCCGGCCTGCTGGGCCGCCTCCTGCCATCGCGACGTTGCCGCGGCCCACTCGTCCGGCACCTCGGTCAGCGCGTACAACCGGGCCCGGGCATCCTCCGACCGCTTGGTGTCGTGGGTGGACAGCGTGGTCATGGTAGCGGGCCAATCCCGCTGGATCCTGCTCGCGAAGGCGTGGAACTCGCTGGGGGAGTAGCCGAACCGGTGCGGATCCGCTCCCACCTCGTTCAGGGCCAGCAGCGGCAGCCAGCGGTAGAACAGAGTGTCCTCGATGCCCTTGGCCATCACCGGCCCGCAGGTCTGCTGGAACCGGACGACGAACTCGTCCCGCAGCCCATCCCCCGAGGTGGTGTCCAGGATCAGCCCGGTGACCGCGTCGATGGCGGCGATCTGCTGCGGATCACCGCTGGAGGACCGGGCCCGCTGGGCCACCACCGCGATCACGCCAGCGGTCTCGGGTGGCACCGTCTCACCCGGCACGGCGTAGGCGCGGTAGCGGTCCATCTCCCGCAGCAGGCTGATCAGGGCTGATCGCAGCACGTCGGCGGTCTGGTCCCGCAGCGTCAGATCGGCGTCCCGGATGCGGACCAGAAGTCCGGTCAGCCGGTTGATCTCGGCCACCAGCACCTGCTCCATGACATCGGTCTTGGCCGCCCAGATGTCCTCATCCAGGTACTGCTCGATCCGCTCGCCGGTCGTCGCCCGGGGCATCACCAGCTGGGTCAGTGGCAGCCGGGCGGCCGGGTCGACGAACAGCCCGCCGATCACATTCAGCGCGTCGTAGCCGGTGGTGCCTGCGCAGGCCCAGTTGGCGGGCAAGGTCTCCTCGCCCTCCAGGATCTTCTCCACCACCACCCAGCGCCCGCCGGTGATCTCGGTGAGCCAGTCCAGATAGCCGCCGGGATCGGCCAGCCCGTCCGGGTGGTCGATCCGCAGCCCGTCGAGCAGGCCCTCACGGAACAGACCGGCGATCAGCGCGTGGCTGGCCCGGAACACCTCAGCGTCCTCGACCCGGATCCCGGCCAGGGTGGTGACGTCGAAGAACCGCCGGTAGTTCAATTCCTGGGCGCCGGTGCGCCACCAGGCCAGCCGATAGTGCTGGGCGGCCAGCAGTTCCTCCAGGGGCAGGCCGGAAGTGCCTGCCCGGAGGGGAAACTCGTGCTCGTAGTAGCGCAGCACCGGTTCGTCTCCGGTCTGTTCCAGCGACAGCTCACCGTCAGCCAGCACCTGCCCGATCGAGTTACCCAGGACCGGCATCAGCAGTTTGCCCGGCGACCAATCGATGTCGAACCAGTTGGCGAACGGCGAATCCGGGCCTTCCCGCAGCACTGACCAGAGCGGAGCATTGAGCCGCTCAGGCACCGGCACGGCCATGTGATTGGGCACCAGATCCGTGATCAGCTTCAGCCCGGCCGCCTGCGCGGCGCTGGCCAGCCGCTCGAACGCAGCGCGGCCACCCGCGTCCTGGGACAGCGCCGAGTGGTCGATGACGTCGTAGCCGTGCATCGACCCGGGCACGGCCTGCAGGATGGGCGACAGGTACACGTGCGAGATTCCCAGTTCGGCCAGGTACGAGCAGACCTGCGCCGCCTGATCGAAGCCGAACTCGTGGTTGATCTGGAGCCGATACGTCGCGGTCGGCGGCCGTGGCGTCGAAGGCACGGCCGTCAGCCTCCCATGGGGCTAGCGATTGGGCGACTGGGCCGGTACCACCGGAAC
>CALMAR010000254.1 GCA_937859855.1 uncultured Kineosporia sp. | reverse complement strand
CGCTCACACGAACCCCGATCGCACGACGCCCGGGCGCATGACCCGGGGGCGCACGACGGGCAAGACGGTGAAGTCTTGGTGCTGCCCGAGATGGACGCGCTGGATCTCAGCGCTCCAGATCTGGAGCCGGCGCTGGAACGCTCCGCCTCGGGACGGCGGTCACCCAAGGGTCACAAGGATGCGAACGCCGAGGGGCCGGAGGGCCGGCCTGCGAACGGCCGCAAGCAGCGCCGGGCCAGCGTTCCGAGCTGGGATGACATCGTCTTCGGCCAGCGCCGGGAGTAGCCCATCTCCGCTGTGGAATGGATTGACCCTGGATGAGGAGTGGCTCCCTCATTTCGTCCGGGCCTTTCCCAGGCCAGACGTAACCAGCAGTGGCACAAGGGTTTCCACCTCGGTGCGCGCGCCGTGGAACGCCTCCAGAGCCAGCACCTGCGGGCGGGCGGTGCGCGAATCAACCACCGCGATGTCGTCGATGGCCGAGGTCACAACATCCCCGATCCGGGGCAGCACATGCGCACTGACCGGCCCGAACCAGCCCGCCAAGATCGCCTGATCGCGGCTCAGAATCTGCATCGAATCGCCGAGCCGGGATCGCCAGGACGCCAGCACGTCGTCCGCCGCACCGGTGCGGCAGTACAACTGCAGCGACCGCGCCTCGCCACCGACCAGCCGCACCCCGGCCGCGAGATCTGGTTCACCGGCCAGATCCAGCCGCCGGTCCCGGGGGCAGTTGATCATGCCGTGATCGGCGGTGATCATCAGCAGCATGTCGCCCGGCAGGCGCTCGGCCAGCCGGTGCACGAATCCGTCGATCCGTTCCAGTTCCTCGATCCACGGCCAGGACCCCACGCCCTGCTCGTGCCCGATCTTGTCCAGCTCCCCCCAGTACAGGTAGACCAGGCCCGACCTGATCGACCTGGCCGCATTGACCGCAACGTCGACCCGATCGGCCAGCGCCCGGGCCGCCAGGAACTGCCCTCCTCGCTGCACCGCCTCGGTCAGCCCGGATCCGTCGAAGAAGGCCGGCCCGATCCGGATCACGTCCAGCCCGGCCGCCGCCAACTGCTCGAAAACGGTGGCCGACGGCTGCCAGCGGCGGGGGTCCACGGCCGGATCCCAGGCCAGTTCGTTGAAGATCACATCCCGGCTCGGGTCCAGGACGTCGAGCGCGACCAGTCCGTGAGCCCCCGGCATCAGCCCGGTCCCGAGCATGCCCAAGCTGGTCGCGGTGGTGGTCGGGAACCCGGCCCCGATGGTCTGCGAGTGCGGCTCGGCCCGGAGCGAACTGAGGAACGGTGCGTGCCCGGACCGGCTGGCCAGCAGCAGGTCGCCCATCCCGTCGATCAGGACCACGACCGCCACCCGCGCGCCGGGCAGCCCGAGATCAGCAGGGCTGGGCGCCGGTTCGGGATCCGGCGCGACCAGTGGGCCTAGCGGCACCCCGAGTGACCGGGCCACGGCCGGGAGCAGGTCAGCCAGCGAGCGGGAGGGCAGCCAGGCGGGCGCCGGAGGGACCGGCCACACTGCGTACGAACCTCCGCCTGGCCTAGAGGTGCGCGGTAGCGGCCGAGAGGGTGCGAGCGAAATCGGCAGCCGCGCGGACGGCGTCCTCACCCTCCGCTCCGGTTGACAGCCGAAGGGTGATGTCATCGGCCGAGACGGTGCCGGTGTAACCGTGGTCGGCCTCGCAGTCGGGGTCGGCACACGAGGCCGGCTCCAGGTCGATCCGGCTGAGCGAGCCCCAGCCGATGGTCAGGCTGAGTTCCTTAGGCACCGCCCCGGGACGGTGCTGCTCCGGCTGGGTCACCGCGTGAGACAGCACAACCGAACTCACCCGATGCAGCGCGACACTCTCCGTGCTGGCCGATGCATACGGTTCAGAACTGAGTGCGTCCGGGTCGTGGTCGTCGGCGTGCGCGACCACCAGCCGGGTCCTGGTCAGCGCGAGCACGGTGATGTGACGCCGGACCTCGACCCGGTCGAACGTGGTCTCCGGATGCACCAGGTACGACCGGACCGGCTCTCCAGCGATGGCGACATCGAGCGCGTCATTGACCAGGGCCGGATAGAAGCCAGCTCGTTCTACGTCGCTGACCAGTGCGGGCGGAAGGCCCTCGGCTCCCTCGAGGGAGTCAACGCCGGATCGATCGTGCATGCATTCATACTGTCACTACCCGCGTCCGGCTCCGTCCAGGAAGTCCTCCCAGTGCGCCGGCCCAGGCCGCGGAGCATGCTTGCGCCAGCGACGGTCAGGACGGTTCTTCGGATCGTTCCGTCGCCTCCTTGATACCTTGCACCGGATCATCCGGATCTGTGCGTAAAGTGCTGCTTTCGCGGGCGTCGTCCGGCTTGCGGTCGTCCTCATGATCGTCGGCGGCGAGACCGGAATCGAGTCCCTGCTCGATCCCGCCGACCCCGCTCTCGACAGGTTGGTCAGTCATGTCCCCATCTCATCGCTCCTGGCCGACGGCGCAACCGGGTGCGCCAGGCGGCTGGCGGCTCAAGCCCGCCGGCAGCAGGCCCGATTCCCAACGGTGAGCTTGGGCCAGGTTCTGGGCTGCCTCGGCGGCGCAGTGTCGATCGCAGCCGCCGCCGGCGGTCTGTCACGCCGGCCAGCATCAACCGGCTGGCCGATGGCGGCCGGCCCGATTGCCCTGGCCGCTGCCGTCTGGGGCAGCTCCCGGATCGCTGTGGCCCTGGGGCTGGCCAGCTCCTGGTGGACGATGCTCGCCCTGATCGCAGCCAGCGCCGAGGTCGTCTGCGCGGGGGCGCTGCTGTTTCCGCCCCAGTGTCGATCGCCGATCCAGCAGGCCAGAAGCGCCTGGCGGGAGAATCGGGAGGGCATTCGCCAGATCTGTGACGCGTTCCTGCTGTCCGCGTCGGTGTCGATGCTGATGTTCCTGTCCGCCGGAGCGGCCGGGCGCACAAGCGCGTGGCTCTACGTCCTGGCGGTGCAGAGCCTGGCGGTCGGATTGTTCGCGGCGATCAGCAGGCTGCCGGGACCCTGGTTGTGGCTGGTCCGGGCCGCCGCCGGGGCTGAGTTCGTCGCCACCGCAGCGGTTGCGGCGTTCCCGCACAGCCCAGTCACGACGGTGGTCGAGCCGGTACTGGGAGCGGCTGGGTGGACGGTGCTGATCGTCGCCGTCAGCCGGATCGCCGCCCTGCCATCCCCAGGCCGGCCGGCTGCCCGGGCTGATCAGCCGGGCGCCACCGAGCAGGCCGGCCCGGCCGGACAAGCCGGACGGGACACATCGGCAACCTTCACATCGGCCGATGCAGATCATGCTCCGGACTCCCGCCACCGCCGGGCCGGGCGTGGCCACAAGCTGATCACCTCGGCCGTGCTCGGGGTGTCGACCGCGGCGTCCCTGCTGGTCACCATGAGTGGCCGCACCCGGATCGCGATCGCACCAGTGGCACTGCTGCTGATCTCGCTGGCGGCGTTCTGCCTGCACGAAGTGGTCCGGAGCAGACAACAGAGCGAACTGGTCAGCCGCCTGGCCAGCCTGGCCGCCACCGACCCGCTGACCGGGCTGGGCAACCGGCGGGCGCTGGCGGCGGCCATGGCCGGCCTCTACCGCCGCGGGGGTGAGGACCTCAGCGTGCTGACCATCGATCTGGACAACTTCAAGATGATCAACACTCTGCTCGGCCACCAGGCTGGTGACCGGCTACTGATCGAAGTGGCCCGCAGCATCACCACCGCTTGTTCGGCCTATTCGGCCCAAGCCTTCCGGCTGGGCGGTGATGAGTTCGCAGTGATGGTCGAGGGAACCCCGGGTCAGGCGTCCCAGCTGGCACACGGGCTGATCGAGCAGATCAACGGCGTGGCCGCCACCGTTCCAGGCGCTTCCCGGGTGGATGTGTCGGCCAGCATCGGGATCGCTCATCACTGCCCCGATCCGCCAGCTCAGCGTGGTGATCCGGCCGGCCAGCGCCTCCCCCCGGACCGGACCGGGGGCAGCGATTCCGGGCTGGATCAGGGGCTGGGTGACCTGACCCGGTCCGGGCACGCGATGCGAGCAGCCAAGGCGGCCGGGCGCGCACAGGTGCTGGCCTACAGCGCCGACATGGCCAAGGACCAGACCCGGCACGATCGGCTGGAACGGCAACTGCGCCGGGCGATCGCCAGCGACGAGGTGCGGCTGCACCTTCAGCCGATCATCAGTCTGCCGGAGATGCGGATGGTCGGGATGGAATCGCTGGCCCGCTGGACCGACCAGGAATTCGGTCCAGTCTCGCCGGTCGAGTTCATCGCGATCGCTGAGGACTCCGGCCTGATCGTCGAACTCGGACTTCAGCTGGCCCGCAGATCGATGGAACTCTCGCTGTCCACCGGTGCTCATGCCGCCGGTCTGGTGGGCGGAGTCAACGTGTCACCCGCGCAACTACGTTCGCCCACCTTCGTGTCCGGGATGGCCAGCCTGCTGGCCGAGACCGGGGTCAGGCCGGAGCAGTTCGTGCTCGAGGTGACCGAATCGATCCGGATCGAGGAGGACGACCCGGCGCTGGCCGCGATCTGGAAGCTTTCCGAGACCGGGATGCCCGTGGCCATCGACGATTTCGGCACCGGCTACGCATCGCTGACCCTGATCAGCACGCTCCCGGCCAAGATCCTCAAGCTGGATCGCAGCATCACCCAGAAGCTGCACGACCAGCGCGGGATGGCCATCGCCCGGTGCGTCACGGACATGGCCCGGGCGCTGGAGATCGACGTGGTGGCCGAGGGCGTGGAGACCGCTGAGCACCTGCAGCTGGTCCGGGGCCTGGGCGTCGGCTTCGGCCAGGGGTGGCTGTTCGAACGGGCGGTGCCCCCCGAACAGTTCAGTCAGTTCGTCTGCGACCCGGATCTGGTTCTGCGGCACCTGCCCTCCACCTTGCTTCAACCCGCTCCCGGCTGAGCCCACCCCTTTCCCGCCTGAGCCGGGGCGAAGCGGTGATACGCGCACGAGGGCAGCGGCCGGGCCGCCATGGGATGCTGCGCGGATGGAGTTCAGCGACGTGCTGCGGCGGCGGCGAATGGTGCGCCGCTACGACCCAGGCCGCCCGGTCAGCGCTGACACCGTACGGAACCTGCTCGACCTCGCCGTCCGGGCGCCCAGCGCTGGCTTCAGTCAGGGCTGGGACTTCGTCGTGCTTCAGCACGAGCATGATCGCCAGCGCTTCTGGGCGGCGACGAGTCAGGCGGACGCCGAACCCAGCGCCTGGCTGAGCGGGATGCGGACCGCCCCGGTGCTGGTGCTGTGCCTGTCCGATCCGCAGCGCTACCTCGATCGCTACGCCGAGCCGGACAAGGGCTGGACCGATCGGTCACTCAGCCACTGGCCGGTGTCGTACTGGGACGTCGACACGGGCATGGCCGCGCTGCTGATCCTGCGCGGCGCGGCCGGCTCCGGACTGGGAGCCTGCTTCTTCGGCGTCCCGGCCGATCGGCACGACGCGGTTCTGGCCGCTTTCGGCGTCCCCGATGACCGGCGGATCGTTGGAGTGGTCAGCCTGGGGCACGCCGCTCCCGGCCCGCGTTCCCGGTCGCTGCGCCGGGGGCGGCGCCCGCTGGCCGAGGTGGCCCACGACGGCCGGTTCGGCATTCCGTTCACCGGCTGAACCGCTCGCTGCCAGCCCCAGCAGCACCGGCTCCGCGCGCCGATGCCATGAGCTGGGGACGCATCGGGAGACAATGCGCACATGGCTCGCCGGACAACCGCTCCCCCGCCGCCCCAGGACTTCACCGAACGCATCGTCGACGTCGACGTCGAGCAGGAGATGCAGGGCGCGTTCCTGGAGTACGCGTATTCGGTCATCTACATGCGCGCGCTGCCGGACGCCCGGGACGGGCTGAAGCCGGTGCAGCGCCGGATCCTGTACTCGATGCAGGAGATGGGCCTGTTCCCCGACCGCGGGCACGTGAAGTGCGCCCGGATCGTCGGCGAGGTGATGGGCAAGCTGCACCCGCACGGCGACACCGCCATCTACGAGGCGATGGTCCGGATGGCCCAGCCGTTCAGCATGCGGGTGCCGCTGGTCGACGGGCACGGCAACTTCGGGTCGCTGGACGACGGCCCGGCCGCCTACCGGTACACCGAAGCGCGCCTGGACCGCGCCGCGCTGCTGATGACCGGCGGCCTGGACGAGGACACCGTCGACTTCATTCCCAGCTACGACAACCAGTCCACCCAGCCCGAGGTACTGCCCGCCGCGTTCCCGAATCTGCTGGTCAACGGTTCCTCCGGGATCGCGGTCGGGATGGCCACCAACATGCCGCCGCACAACCTGGTCGAGGTGATCGGGGCGGCGCGGCACCTGATCCGGCACCCGGACGCCTCCCTGGACGACCTGATGCGGTTCGTACCCGGCCCCGATCTGCCCTCCGGCGGGCGGATCACCGGCTTGGACGGCGTCCGCGAGGCCTATGCCACCGGCCGGGGCACCTTCCGGACCCGGGCCAAGGTCTCGATCGAGCCGGTCACCGCCCGTCGTCAGGGCATCGTGGTGACCGAGCTGCCGTACCTGATCGGCCCGGAGAAGGTGCTCGACAAGATCACCGACCTGGTCCGGGCCAAGCGGCTGCCCGGCATCGCCGACGTCACCGAGCTGTCCGACGGCAGCAAGGGTATGCGGCTGGTGATCGAGCTCAAGGGCGGCTTCAACCCCGACGCCGTGCTGGAGCAGCTGTACCGGATGACGCCGATGGAGGAGAGCTTCGGCATCAACAACGTCGCCCTGGTACAGGGCCAGCCGCGCACGCTGGGGCTGAAGCAGCTGCTCGAGGTCTACATCCGGCATCAGCTCGAGGTGGTCACCCGGCGAACCACGTTCCGGCGGCAGAAGCGGCTGGACCGGATCCACCTGGTGCAGGGCATGCTGGTCGCGATCGTCGACATCGACGAAGTGATCCAGATCGTCCGCTCCAGCGACGACACCGCCCAGGCCCGGGACCGGCTGACCACGGTGTTCGACCTGAGCCGGGTTCAGGCCGACTACATCCTGGAGATGCCGCTGCGCCGGCTGACCCGGTTCTCCCGGATCGAGCTGGAGCGCGAACGCGACCAGTTGCAGAGCGAGATCGACGCGTTGTCGAGGCTCTTGGCCGACGACGAATTGCTTCGTCAGACCGTCTCGGACGAGCTGGGCGACGTCGCGGACCGGTTCGGCACACCCCGCCGGACCGTGTTGCTGGAAGGGTCCAGCACCCGGCTGCCAGCCTCGGCGGCGGCGCCCCTGGAGGTGGCTGACGACCCATGCCGGGTGCTGCTGTCGTCCACGGGGCGGCTGGCCAGGACCACGGTTCAGAACCCGGTCGCTGATCCGGATCCGGACGGCCGGGTGACCGAGACGGATGGACGCCGGCAGCCGCACGACGTGATCGTCTCGGCGGTGCCCAGCACGGCTCGCGGGGAGGTTGCGGCCATCACCAACCTGGGCCGGATGATCCGGCTTTCGGTACTGGACATGCCCTCGCTGCCCCCGACGTCGGGGCCGCTTTCGCTGTCGGGCGGAGCGCCGGTGAACGAGTTCCTGGCCCTGGCCAAGAACGAGCGGCTGCTGAGCCTGTGCACGCTGAAGGCCGGCTCGGCCGGGATCGCGGTGGGCACGGTGAAGGGCGTGGTCAAACGAGTGCTCCCGGAATACCCAGCCAACAAGGACGAGTGGGAGATCCTCGCCTTGCGAGACGGCGATGAGCTGGCCGGAGCGGTGGAGCTGGACGACCCGGCCCGAACCGACCTGGTCTTCATCAGCAGCGACGCGCAGCTGCTGCGGTTCGGCGCTGAGCTGGTCCGGCCGCAGGGCCGGGCAGCGGGCGGGATGTCCGGGATCAACCTGTCAGCCCGTTCCCGCGTGGTCTTCTTCGGCGCGGTGGATCTGCGGGTCAAGGATGGGGAATGGGGCAACGCCGTGGTTACGGTGGCTGGGATGTCCGCGGCGCTGCCTGGCACTCAGACCGGCAGTGCCAAGGTGACCC
>CALMAR010000253.1 GCA_937859855.1 uncultured Kineosporia sp. | reverse complement strand
GGGCGCGCTCCACCCGGATCTCGGTGGACGGGAACGCCCACTTCTGCCGGGGGCTGCTGCGGACCCGCTACCCCGGTTCCGGGGACGACCAGGCCCCGCGTGGTGACGAGGCGTTCTTCTCCGTCGCCGAGCTGGGCCGCACCATCACGACCCCTCGACCCTCGACCCGACAGGAGCAGGTGGCATGACGGAGACGATGCGAGCCGTCCAGGTGGTCGGCTACCACCAGAACCTGCAGCTCACCGAGCTGCCGGTACCCGAGGCGACGGGACCGCTCGACGTCGTCGTCAAGATCGGCGGCGCCGGCGTGTGCCGCACCGACCTGCACATCCTCGAAGGACAGTGGGAAGAGAAGTCCCAGGTGCAGCTGCCGTACACGATCGGGCACGAGAACGCCGGCTGGGTGCACGCGGTCGGCAGCGCCGTGACGAACGTCAGCGAGGGCGACGCGGTGATCCTGCACCCGCTGATCACCTGCGGCCTGTGCCGCGCCTGCCGGTCCGGCGACGACGTGCACTGCCAGAACAGCCAGTTCCCCGGGATCAACACCGACGGCGGCTACGCGGAGTACTTGAAGACCACCGCCCGGAGCGTGGTGAAGATCGGCGAGGGGCTGCAGCCCGCGGACGTCGCGGCGCTCGCCGACGCGGGCCTCACCGCGTACCACGCGGCGGCGAAGGCGGCTCGGCGGCTGACCCCGCGGGACCGGTGCGTGATCATCGGAGCGGGCGGTCTGGGACACATCGGCATCCAGGTGCTGAAGGCGCTCACCCCGGCCGAGCTGATCGTGGTGGACCGCAACGCCGACGCGGTGAAGCTCGCCGTCTCGATCGGCGCGGACCGGGGCGTGGTCGCGGACGGCGGCCAGGTCCAGGAGGTGCTCGACCTCACCGACGGGCTCGGCGCCGAGGTGGTGGTCGACTTCGTCGGCGAGGGCGGCGCGACCGCCGAGGGCACGGCCATGCTGCGTCAGGCCGGTGACTACCTCGTCGTCGGCTACGGCGAGAACATCGACGTCCCGACGATCGACATCGTCTCCACCGAGGTCAGCTACGTCGGCAACCTCGTCGGTTCCTACAACGACCTCTGCGACCTGATGGTGCTGGCCGCTCGCGGCGCGGTCACCCTGCACACGCAGAAGTACCAGCTCGACGACTTCCAGACCGCCATCGACGACCTCGACAACGGCCGCGTGCGCGGTCGCGCCATCCTGATCCCCTAGAAACAGGGAGTATCGCCATGCTCGCTCGCATCAGGTCAGCAGCGCCGCTGGCTGTCGTGATCGGCATTCTTGCGATCATCTGGACCGACGTCGCGCTCAACTTCACCTTCCACTGGTTCACCGCGGGCGATCTCGGCAACGGCCTCGCCCTGCCCGACAGCTTCCACCTGATCGTCCCGGCGGGTTTCGTCTCCTGGGGCTTCTTCTTCGCCGCCGGTGCGGACAACGATGCATTCCGCAAGGTCGTCGTCGGATCCGTGGTCGGCGGATTGGCAGCGCTCGGCGCCATGGCCGCATCCTCGGCGACGGCGCCGCTCCCGGACTTCTGGGGCATCGCGCTGTGGGTCGGCATCTTCGCGATCGTGCTGGTGCTGATGTCCAGCCTGGGTGACTGGCACTACGTACCGGCCACCTTCGGCGCCTTCGCCTCGGTGTTCTTCTGGTGGACCGCAACCGGGCTCGACTACTGGGCGAAAGACGGCGGCGGCGTGGGCAACAGCGTCGTGGCGCTGAAGAGTCCTGCAACGGCCGGGGCGGGCGCCTTCGGCGGCGTCATCTCCACCCCGTTCGTGTTCGTCTGGCTCAGCATCACCGTGAGCCTGCTGTGCGGATGCCTGCTCGGCCTGGCGTCGGTGAAGATCACCGCGATGCTGACCCCGGTCGCCCCGGCGGAAGTCGTCGAAGGCGAAACCGCGAACACCTGACAGTTCCCCCGCCGGACCCAGCTGTCCGGGCGGAATCCAGTACCCCCCGGCAACTTTCGTCGACAGGAATTCCATCCATGTACTTCATCGTGGTCAAATTCCAGACCAAGCCCGAGTGGACCGACAAATGGCTCGATTTCGTCGCCGGCTACACTTCGGCCACCAGGGCCGAGCCCGGCAACCTCTGGTTCGACTGGTCGATCAGCGCCGACGACCCGAACGAGTTCGTCCTGGTCGAGGGTTTCACCGATGACGGAGCCGCCCCGCACGTGAACAGCGAGCACTTCGCATGGGCCGTCAAGGAGCTTCCGCAGGCTCTCGTCCGCACACCGCGCATCATCAGCCGGCAGGTGAGCGGCGACTCCTGGGACCTGATGGGCGAGATCACCGTCGACGACAGCTGATCTCCTCATATCTTCGACGCGGCGCGGGATGCTGCGACCACTGAGCGGATTCCACGCCGTCCCTCGGCGGGTCCTTGGCGGGTCCTTGGCGGGTCCTTGGCGGGTCCTTCGCGGCGACGGTCGCACGCCGGCCTGGCCGGATTCCCGGCCGGCGGCTCCTCCGAGGAGCTCGCGCGGATCCGTGCCACGCTCGAATAGCGCTCGTGTTGATCATGGGCCATGATCCAGGTGCTTCCGGACAACTGGAAGATATCGGCCACTCCGGCAGACTCGCCGGAGCCCTACCTTGGAGTGCCCATGCTCGCGCTCGTCGGTGCTGCGATCTTCGCCCTGGCCCTGCTCCTCGACCTCATCGACGCGAAAGTAGGGGACGCGCTCACCCCGCAGACGCTGATGTTCGCCGGCTTGCTGTGCGTCGCCCTGCACCTGGCCGGCATCGGCGGCGCGTCGCCGGTCAACGGCGGCTGGCGCGGCCGCGGGGTGGGCGCCCGTCGGTAGAACTCGTACCGGATCCGCTTCGTCGACATCCCGGCCAGGCAGATCGGATCCGGATGGCTGACCAGGTGGGCCGGGTCGGCATTCTCAAGGCCGCCGGCGCCACCCCTGGTTTCGTCGCCCGCTCGGTACTGCGACCATGCCGACCGTGACGTCCCCGGCTCTGAGCAGATCCGATGTCCTCGTCCTCGCGGCCAGCGGCGGCGCTGTGGTGGCGGCAGGCTTCGCCCGCTACTCGGGTGCGCCACCGGTGCTGGCGTTCTTGGTCGCCGGTCTGGCCGTGGCGTTGCTGGCTTCCGTTGTCGGCCGCAGCGTCGAGCAGCTGGGGGATCGCTTCGGTCCCGGCGCCACCGGCGTCCTGCAGAGCGCTCTGGGCAACCTCCCCGAGCTGTTCATCGGTTTCTTCGCGTTGCAGGCGGGTTTGGTCGCCGTCGTCCAGGCAGCGATCATCGGGTCCATCCTGTCGAACATCTTGCTCGTCCTGGGGCTGGCCTTCGTGGTCGGCGGCCTGCGCCACGGCGTCCAGCGGTTCGACTCCGACCGGGCGCGGACGTCGATGATCCTGATGGTGCTGGCCACGTCCGCCCTGGTGCTGCCGAGCCTTGCGCAGTACGTACACACCCCGGCCGCTGGGCACGAGCAGGCTCTTGCTCTGATCGTGTCGCTGATCCTGCTGGCGGTGTTCGGGCTGTCGCTGCCTGCCGCGCTCAAGCGGACCGAGCCCGCGCACCGCGCCGGTCCGCAGAGCGAGGTCACGGACGAGATCCCGGACCACGACATGGGCGGGGAAGGCGATGCGGCCCGCTGGCCGTTGTGGCTGGCCGTGTTCCTGTTGACCGCAGCCAGCATCGTGGCCGCCCTGGTGTCGGACTGGTTCGTCACTGCCCTTGAACCGGCCATCCGTGCTCTGGGGATCTCCCAGGCCTTCGCCGGTCTGGTGATCGTGGCAATCGCCGGCAACGCCATCGAGAACGTCGTGGGCATCCAGCTCGCTTACCGCGACAAGGCTGATTTCGCGATGGCTGTCATCATCCAGAGCCCGCTGCAGGTCGCTCTCGTGCTGGCCCCTGCCTTGGTCCTGCTGAGCCTGCTCACCGCGACGACGCTGACCCTGGTCTTCGCACCGATGCTTGTGGTCGCGGTCGGGGTGAGCGTCATCGCAGTGGCGTTCATCGTGTTCGACGGCGAATCGACCTGGTTGGAGGGCGCAACGATGATTGCCCTCTACTCGATCATCGCCACCGCCTTCTGGTGGGGATGAGGCCGTCCTCCCTGGGCCCGGTTTCGGCTTTCTCGGTCCAGCCCTCCAGGGGCATGCACTGCGGCCCTGGGGCTTTCGTGTTCAGCTGGGGAAACGGATTCCAGCACAGGTTCCACGCCCTGCACCGGTGATCGTCAATGACTCTCGTTCCTGCCGGCGAGGAACATGAGGACGGCGTGGACCCGTCGGTGGTCGTCGGGGTGCTCGTTGAGGTCGAGTTTGCTGAAGATGCTGGAGACGTGGTTCTCGACGGTCTTGGCGGACAGGTGCAGTCGCCGGCCGACTGCTGCGTTGGAACAGCCCTCAGCGATCAGTGCGAGGACGTCGCGTTCGCGCGGGGTGAGTCGTGTCAGCGCTTCCCGGGTGGCGGCGCGGCCCAGGAGTTCGGTCACGACGTCGGGATCGATCACGTGACCGCCCCTGGCGATCTGCTCGAGGGCGGCGAGGAGGTCGTCGATCTGGATGACCTTGTCCTTGAGCAGGTATCCGAATCCGCGTGGATGTCGCGTCAGCAACTGGACGGCGTGCCCGGCCTCGATGTGCTGGGACAGCATCAGGATGCCGATGCTCGGGTATCTGCTCCGCAGCGCCAGCGCGGCCTGGCTGCCTTCGTCGGTGTAGGTCGGCGGCATCCTGATGTCCAGCAGGGCCACGTCCGGGCTGACGTCATCGGTGAGGAGTTGGTCGAGTTGTGTGGCGTCGGCGGCCGTGGCCACGACGTCGTGTCCTGATTCGATCATCAGCCGTACCAGGCCTTCCCGTAGGAGGGCGCTGTCCTCGGCGATCAGGAGGCGCACGGCAGGCTGGCCTTGATGAGCGTGCCGGCGCCGGGCGGGCTGAGCACCGACAGACGGCCACCCACGGCTGCGACGCGGTCGGCGAGTCCGGCGAGGCCGGAGCCGGCGGTGGCGTGCGCGCCGCCGCGACCGTTGTCGTGGATCAGGATGGTGAACTCGTCGTCGCGCAGCTGCCCGTCGACGTCGATCCGGTCGGCTTCGGCGTACTTGACGGCGTTGGTGATGGCCTCGGCGGCCACGTAGTAGGCGGTGAGCCGCTTCTCGATGTCCAGCCCCGGTTCCGGCAGGTCGAGGTGGACGCCGATCGGGCTGCGGGATGCGAGGCCCTCCAGGGCCGGAAGCAGGCCCCGGTCCACGGCGGCCGGGTGGATGCCTCGTGCCAGTTCCCGCAGTTCCGTGATGGCCGCCTGGATCTCGACGCTGAGAGCGGTGAGCACGGTAGCCACCGACTCGGGCTGCTGCCGCGCAGCCATTTTCGTCCGCAGCGCCACCGCGACCAGCCGCTGCTGCGCCCCGTCGTGCAGGTCACGCTCGACCCGCCGCCGCTCGGCGTCCGCGGCCTCCACGATCCGGGTTCGTGAGGCTTGCACCTCGGCCAGCTGGGTGAGGACTTCGGCCTGCAGGCGCGCGTTCTCCAGAAGCAGGCCGGCGCGTTCGGTCACGGCAGTGAGCAACCGCTGGTCACGGGCGACGGAGTCGTCGAACAGCAGCACGGCCACGGGTGCGCCGGCGGCGTTCACGGGCAGGACAGCCTGGCCGGAGGGTGCCGGCTCGACGTCCAGCGGCATGTTGTCCGGGGCGGCGTACAGGTCGCGGTCACGCAACCACAGCCCCAACTGCAGCCCGGGGTCGTTGAGCACCTCGGCCAGCAAGTCCCGCAACGCGGTCGGAGGCTGTGGCACAGTCCGGCTCGCCGCGGCGAAGGCGTCGATCCGGCGGGCGGCAGCCCACGCCCGCCGCTGGAACAGCCGATCGACCACGCCCTGGATCCGCCGGTGCACGGGTGCAGCGGACACCGTGGCCAGCATGGTCGCGACGGCGACCACCGGTGGGGAGCGCCACCCGACGCCGACCACGGCCCAGGTGATCAACAGAACCGTGGCCAGGTAGGTGCTCAGCAGGACCAGCGTGACCGCGGTGTAGACCACGGTGCGGTTCACCAGCAGATCGAGGTCGTATAGCCGGTACCGGGTGACCGCCAGTACGACGGCCAGTGGCAGGCCCACCTCCAGCATCCCGATCAACACGTCACCGATCACACCCATCACGCTCGGGTCGAGGACGGCAGCGACCAGCAGCCCCAGCAGGCTCACCGCGACTCCGGCGGCTACCAGCCCGACCCACTTCACCTGCTGCCGCTCGTCACCCCGGCTGGTGCGGAACCGCACCACGAGGGAGCAGAAGACGGCACAGGCCACGACCACCACGGCCGGCAGCCCGACGTAGCGCACGCCCGCCAAGACACGGTCGCCCAGCACTCCCCATGGATTGGTCTGCCCGGGAAGCTCGTCCTCCTCCAATGCTCCCGGAGTGAGCACGTGCAGCGTCGCCCAAACCACGAAGACACCAATCGTCAGCCAGACCAGCGGTTTCCACCGGGGGGTAGGCGGCCGTCCGGTCGGGAACACCAGCAGGACAAGCAGCACGGCACCGATCTGGAGACGCAGCAGTGCCTCTGACGTGGCGGCCCAGCCACCGGCCGCGCTGCTGCTCCAGCGCGGGACGAACTGCTCCAGCAGCGCCAGCTCCCAGCAGACGAATCCGAGGACGTCCAGCACCACCACGCCCATCAGCAGCCAGCCGATCGGCTGCCGTCGCTGCTGCCGGATGATCGCGACAGCCGCGCCCGCGAGCACGATCCAGGTTGTCACATTGGTGGATCCCTCGGAGAGTCCGACCGCTCTGCCGCCGGCACGGGAAACGGCGTAGTTGGCCACGGCACCGAGGACGGCGCACAGCCCCAGCAGCAGGACGACGACCACCGCGCCGCTCAGGAGCACCCGGTCGCTCGGCATCCGGGGCCGCCCGCTCGACGTCGCGGACGCCCGCTCGCCGATCATCACTGCCGCCTGCTCGAGCGGACAAGGGCCTCAACGGCGTCCCCGTCCAGCTCGTCCTTCGGCAGGAAACCGACAGCCCCGCTGCTTCGGATCCGGCGCGTGAGGTCGGCCCAGTCCCGGCTCGAGGTAAGCACCACCGCCGGAGCCTCGTCGCCGGCGGTCAACCGCGTGGCCACCTCGAACCCGTCGAGGTCCGGCAGACCGATGTCCAACACGACGACGTCAGGTGCCAGCTCGTGTGCCATTCGCAACGCCTCACCGCCGTCGATCGCCGTGCCGACCACGTCGAAGCCGCCCAGGCGCAGCGACTCGCAGGCGACCGCGGCGAAGGCCCGGGAATCATCGACAACAAGAATCCTGCAACCCATGTCCTGAGCGTGCCAGCAGGCCCGGCAGTCGTCATGGGGGTAGACCCCTAGGATCACGCATCCTGCGGGTTGACCGTCACCGTGCGCATGGCGCAGCCAGGCGAGGACGGCGAGGACGCGCCGGTTGGCGTCCTGGGAGTCGGGGATGTCGAGCTCGGCCACCGCCTCGTCGATCACCGTCCCCAGCGGCGGAGTCGGCCCGAAGCTGTGCCTGCCGGAGCGCCAGTCCGATGGCGACCGACCTCTGATGGGCGCCGTCGTGGAGGTCGCGGGTGCGGGACGCCCACTGCTGCTACAACCGCTCGAACACGAGGTCGAAGTCCTTGCGCCACGTGGATCCGTTGTCCTCGGACGCTTCCCAGCGACCCGCGATCCGGTCTGGCCCGACATCGGCGATGAACCGTTGGAACATGTCCGGATCCTCGCGACTGAGAGTCCACCGCGAGCCGTCGAATGTCATGGCGAAGACCCGACAGATACCTCGTTCGTCGTGGTAGAGGGCCGTGTAGGCCTCGCGCGCGTCGCTCCGACCCAGGACCAAGACCATCTCACTGGTGGCCTTGCCGACGTCACCCTGCATCGTCCAGCGGAAGACCAGGAAAGCGTCGTCGAGCCACTCGACCGTAGCTGAGCCCGGCACCTCCTGATCGGCCGGCTCCAGGAACCATGCGTTCCGCATCGTCGTCCGCCACGATCCGACAAGGACCGTCAACTGTTCCATGGCCTGGCTGCGCACTGTTTCCTCCTGTGACGGCGATGCCGAGTCGGCTCCCGCTGGGCATACGCTGCCACCCCTCACGACGCACCGGGCAGCGACTCGGCAACATCTCAGGGCACTCGGCGCACCCGACGAATGCCGGGGACGCGAACCGTGTCCCGCGTGGTGTCCCACGCCTTCGGCAACGGGTTCTGCATCGCCGATCCTTGAGTCCAGCTCGGTCCCCTGCAAGGGTGTCGCCCGCTCATCGATCGATAGCGCTCGACCATGCCAGTGACCCCAGCCGCGACAGCGGCTGAGGTCGGCTGACTGCGGAGATGGCTACACGTGGGCGAGGGCGGGTTCGGCGGTCTTCGAGGTGGCGGTCACGACCGAGGCGGCGATCAGCCACAGCGGCAGGACCAGGTAGACCACCAGCGCAAGGGGCCCGAGGACGCCGATCACGCCCAGGGCGATGGTCACGATGGCAAACCACTTCGGGAGTGTCGCATTGCGCAGGCTGCCCATGCCCAGCCCCCAGAAGGCGGCGAGGAGCCCGACCAGGGCCGGCAGCCAGCCGATCATGGCGAGCTGGCCGAGGGTGGCTGTCCCGGCGGCGTCGTGCGCCTTGGCTGCGTTGGTGAGCGCGATCTGCACGACGCCGAGGAAGCCGAACCCCGTTGCTGCCGCCAGCAGACCGCCGTGCGCGACCGAGGAGTACGACGATTCGCCCGTCTCCCCTGAGCGCAGCGAGCGCCGGGCCGCGGCCGCGAAGAACAGCAGCATCAGGGAGCCTCCGAGGAGGGCGAAGCCGGCGACATAGTTGCGGGCGACCGCATCGCCGATGACGGCAACCGCCTTCGGGTCGGTCGGATCGTCGGGAAACGTGGGGACGATCAGCTGGACGCCCCACAGGACACCGGCCAGCGCGCCGGTCCAGGGAAGGAACTTCTCGAATGTGGAGGTGACCATGGCTGGCTCCTTCGTGGTCTGGCGCCGGTGACCGTCACCGGCGCCTCGACACTCCGCGACCGGCCGGCCCGGGCGGCCGGTCCAGGTGTGCCAGGACGTCCGG
>CALMAR010000252.1 GCA_937859855.1 uncultured Kineosporia sp. | reverse complement strand
GGGGTGTCGCGAGTGGCCACGGGCATCCCGGCGACCATGCCGTCGTCGTCCTGGGCGAGCACCCATTCCAACCGTCCGGCACGCAACATGGCCAGCCGGGCCGGGGCGTCCAGGAGGGCGGACGTGCCGTGCACCAGCGCCCGCAGGACGTCGCCGGCGGACGCGGGCGGCGTCGGGCTCGGCCCGGTCACTCGCCGCCGGGCCCTCCAGGATCGCCACCCGAGCAACTCCTCCGAGATCTCCGCGTGAACACCGATCGTGATCACATGACTCTCTAGAGTAGTCGTGTCGGCGGTGCCGGTGAACCGCGCGCGACGCGGTTCCGCAGAACGGCCGAGGCCACCGCGGCGCCTGGCACGCAGCCCTACCGGACGGCGTCCAGTTGCGCCTTCTCGGCCACGCTGAGGGTGAGGTCGCCCGCCCGCGCCGAATCGGCCGCGGTCTCGGGCCGGGACGAACCGGGGATCGGGATGATCACCGGAGACGTGGCCAGCATCCAGGCCAGGCTGACCTGCTGCGGGCTGACCCCGTGAGCCTCCGCCACCTGCTGGAACGGGGTGTGCTTCGAGCCCAGTTCCGACGCGTTGCTGATCCCGCCCAGGGGGCTCCAGGGCAGGAACGCCAGCCCCAGCTGCTCGCAGAGCTCGAGCTCGGCGGCGCTCGAGGTGAAGGCGGCCGAATACTGGTTCTGCACGCTGACCAGGCCGTCGCCGAGGATGTCGCGGGCCTGCCGGATCTGCTCCTGGTTCGCGTTCGAGATCCCCGCGCGCTGGATCTTGCCGGCGTCCAGCAGGTCCTTCAACGCACCGATCGACTCCGCGTAGGGCACCTCCGGGTCGGGACGGTGATGCTGGTAGAGACCGATGGCCTCGACCCCGAGCCGTTTCAGCGACGCGTCGCAGGCGGCCTTCAGATGCTCCGGCGAGCCGTCGATCGTCCACGAACCGTCGCCGGGCCGGAGGTGGCCGCCCTTGGTGGCCACCAGCACGCCCGAGGTGTCACCGCCATGGCCGGCCAGAGCCTCGGCGATCAGGCTCTCGTTGTGGCCGACCTCGTCCGCATGGAGGTGGTAGGCATCGGCCGTGTCGATCAGCGTGATGCCGCTGTCGATCGCCTGGTGGATCGTCGCCAGGCTGCGCGCGCGATCCGGCCGGCCCTCTATCGACATGGGCATGCCGCCGAGGCCGATCGCCGAGGTCTGAACGTCTCCGAGACTTCTCTGCTGCATGTCCACCATCTTCGGGTCTGTGGGCCGCGCCGCCACCCCAACCGCTGGACGCTCCGTTTTGGGTAGCTGACGCGGACCCCCTATGCTGGCGCGGTCCTCGACGGGCTTGCTCCGCCGTGTGTCCACGGGCCCCCATCGTCTAGTGGCCTAGGACGCCGCCCTTTCAAGGCGGTAGCACGGGTTCGAATCCCGTTGGGGGTACAGCACGTCAAGGCCCTGTAGCGCAGTTGGTTAGCGCGCCGCCCTGTCAAGGCGGAGGTCGCGGGTTCAAGTCCCGTCAGGGTCGCTCGCGGTTCCCTTCGGTCCGCGTTCGGCCAGGTAGCTCAGTTGGTAGAGCGTTCGACTGAAAATCGAAAGGTCCACGGTTCGAAACCGTGCCTGGCCACCAGCACAAACCCGGACCCAAACACCGAGCCGACGATCTCGATCCCAAGGGCCGGACAGATCCTGGGCATGGGCCGCTCCTCCGCCTACGCCGCCGCCCGCGACGGCCGGCTGCCGGTGATCGCGATGAGCCGGACCCGGTTCATGGTGAGCACCGCCGAGTTCCTGGAGCGCTGCGGCCTTCGACGCGATGGAGGCAACGCCCCGCGAGCACGTCACCCTGGTCAGCCGCGACGGCCGGCTCACCGCATGGGTCGACTGGCCCGGCGTCGCCGGCGAACCCGACCACTCCCCGCATCCGGCGGCGAGCGCACGGTCCTGCGCCTGGCCTGCCTGGTGCACGGCGTCGTCCCGGAGCGCTTGACCGTCGATCTCGAAGGTCTCCATCAGGGGGTAGCCCTCGCGGTAGGCGAACGCACCCAGCCTGACCCGGGCGCGAGAACGCTGCCGGACGCTGGTATTCGGGCCGATGTGCAGCATCCCGATCGCCAGCGGGATGGGTCTGGGCATGCGGAACCGCTACGTCCTGGAATCCCTGTCCGACGACCGTCAGGTGCTGTACGCGGCGATCGCGCGGTCGAGCCATTCGACGACGAGTTGTCGTTCGGCCGCGCTGAGGGCGGCAAGTTCCGGCGCGACGGCACGGAACGCCACGGTCGCGGTCAGCGCTGCGGGATCGGATCGCTGCACGGCCTCGGCCTTCCCGGTCAGGATCTGGCCGAGCACCGCCTCGAACATCGCGTCGGGCAGGCTGGGATCGCGGTCGTCGGCACCGGCCGCCAGCAGTGTTTGGATCACGCCGATGCCGGCGGCTTGGATGAGGTCGACGGCGCGTTGCTCGCTGACGCGCAGCCGCCCACCGGCGGCTATCCGCCGGATGCGGCCCTGAAGCACCTCGCGCCCCGCCCGAGCCGCATCGGACCCGCGAACCCGGTCCGGATCGCTCAGCAGTCGGAACAGGCTCGGGTTGGCCAGGCCAAAGGCGATCTGCGTGTCCCAGCCGGCGCGCAGATCGTCGAGAGGGTCCACATCGCCAGCGGCCTCGACCGCCGCGGCCTTGGCCGTGACGTAGCGGGACATGACGTGCTCGGCGACAGCCTCGAGCAGTCCATCCTTATCGCCGAAAAGCCGGTAGATCGCGGGGGCCTGCACGCCCGCGGCCTCGGCAACCCCGCGGGTGGTGACGGCCGTAGGACCGTGTTCGCGCAGCAGCCGGGCCGCTACCTCGACGATGCGCGTGCGCGTGCCCCCGGCGACGACCTCCGTCATGTGATCGACGATAACGCAGACTTGCTATCAGTGATTTCCGTCGTTACGGTTTCAGTGTTATCACTGATACGAGAGGATCTGTCTTGATCGTCGTCACCGGGGCCACCGGCGCGCTGAACGGCGCCACCGTCGATCATCTGCTCGCGCGCACGCCCGCCATACCGGCAGCACAGGTCACGATCGTCGCGCGCGAACCGGCCAAGGCGCAGCGCTTCGCCGACCGTGGCGTGACCGTGCGGCAGGGTGACTACGCGCGGCCCGGCTCACTCCCCGCCGCGTTCGCCGGCGCCGACCAGCTGCTCCTGGTGTCATCCAACGACCCGGGCGCCGACGCCGTCCAGCTGCACCGCGCCGCGATCGAGGCCGCAACCCAGGCCGGCGTCGGCCGCGTTCTGTACACCAGCCACCAGGGCGCCCACCCCGACAGCCCCTTCGGTCCCGGCCGGGACCACGCGGCCACCGAGCGCCTGCTCGCCGACTCCGGACTGGCGTGGACATCGCTGCGCAACGGCTTCTACCTGCACAGCCTCGCCTGGCTGCTCGGACCCTGGCGCGAGAGCGGCGTGATCGCCGTGCCCGGTGACGGCCCGGTGTCGTGGACGTCGCGCGAGGACGCCGCCGAAGCCGCTGCCGCCATCCTCACCTCCCTGGACGGCGGAAGTAACGCCGACGGAGCCTATGAAGGCCCGGTCACGCTCACCGCCAGCGCCGCACCGACGTTCGCTGACATCGCCGCAGTTGCCGGCGAAGTCACTGGGCAGACCGTGCGCTTCGAGGTGGTCCAGCCCGAGGCGTGGGTGGCCGCGCAGACAGCCGCAGGCCAACCGGAATTCGTCGCCCGCTTCACCCTCGGCATGTACCAGGCCGCCCAGGGCGGCTTCTTCGCCGGCACCGACCCACTACTCACCGAACTCCTCGGCCGCGAGCCCCGCACCGTCCACGACGAACTCGCCGCACCCAGCGGGCACTAGGTCGCCGCCCTGCTCCGAAACATCAGCCAGATCCTGCTACTGCCCACAACGGCAGCACCGCCAGCTGGCAGACGCTGCACAGTTCGGCCACCACGATGAGGGAGGCGCCCGCGACAGCGGCCGTCCTGGCTACGTCATGGCGAGTTCGGAGCAGCCCAGGGAAAATCTGGTTTGCGCTGGTGTTCACGACATGTGGCCCTGCCGTAGCCAGGCCACATAGTCGGCTGCTGCGCGGGGAGGGTCGTAGTCCGGTTCGTATCCCGTGTCCTGGCGCAGCCGGGTGATGTCAAGCCATCTGGGGTGGTCACCGCCGCCGGGCGGCAGTGTAAAGGTGAAGTCGTGGACTGCCTGGTGCAGTGCGGCGATGACGTCCTGGTTGCTGGTGGCCCGGCCGGAGCCGATGTTGTAGGTGTGGTGGTTCAAGGTGGGGGCGAGTTGGAGCAGGGCGATGGCGCGGGCGGTGTCCTTGACGTAACACAGGTCGAGGCAGTCGCCGGCGCGGGCGGGCGCCGCGAGGGGTGACAGGTCAGGAGTCGTGCCGCGTGCGGCCGCGCGGGCCAGGAAGGGCGCCGGGAAGAATGGGTCGTCGTGGCCGCGTGGCCCCCAGGTGCCGGAGATCCGGTAGTTGACGATGTCCAGACCTGCCGTGGCGGTGAAGTATCCGTTGAGCAGCTCGCCGATCTTCTTGAAGGTGGGGATGAGGTGCGGGGCAGTCATGGGTAGTGGCAGGGCTTCACTCAACGGCCCTTCGACCGTCAGCCCGGCGTAGACCCCGATCGTGCTGGCCACGCCGACGCGCTGGACGTCCCACCGCTGAGCGGCTTCCATGAGCGTGAACAGGCCACCAAGGGTGCTTCGCGCCTGGCCAATCGGGTCCGCGGCGTCGGGCGGCCACGGCATGGATCCGGCCAGGTGCACGATGCCGTTGATGTGGTGACGCTCGCCGATCGCCCTCAGCGACGGTGCATGGGTGACGTCGCCTTGCTCCACGACGGCGTGACCGCCGTGCAGGTAAGCCGGCACCTCACCCGACCGCCGCTGCAGGAGGACGCACCCTTCGCCCAGGTCGAGCAGCGCCTGGACGACGTGCGAGCCGATAAAGCCCAGCCCTCCGATAACGAGGATCATCGCCGCCGTCTCCAATCGTTTGTCGAAGAGCTGATCATCAGTAATACTGACGATCAGCTTAGTCATACTATCGCGTCATGGCGACATCAGGGCCGCAGCTAACGGATGCGCTGGGCTATCTGCTCAAGCACGCCCACCTCCTGATCGAGGAAAGGATCAACACGGCCCTCCTACCGTGGGGGCTGGACGCGCGGGAGCTGGGAGTCCTTGTCGTCATCGCAGCTTCCACGCCGCTCTCTCAGCAGGAGGTGTCCCAGCGGTTGGGTGTCGACCGAACGACCATGGTTGCCTTGGTGGACACCCTTGAGACCAAGGGCGTCGTGACCCGGCACCCAGACGCCTCGGACCGACGCCGCAACGTCGTGGAACTCACCCGACACGGACGCGCCGTCTTGACTCAAGCGGTCGATGCGCGCAACACCGCGGAGCGCGACTTCCTCGCCCCCCTGGGCCCCCGAGCCAACGCTGCGGCCCTCCGCCAGACCCTGCAAACCCTCATCACGTACGCGAAAGGTCAAGAGCAACCCACGACAGCCAGCCGCTCCACGACCCGCCCCTCATAGATACTGCCAGATCCCGCGTGCCCAATACCGATTGACGCCGTGATCCTAAATCCAGGAGCGACCGTCATTACATGAGAATCTCGCAAGTCAACCTGAATGGTCGCCTATGATCATCCGCGCGACCGCGCAGCGGCATGACCGGATGTTCATTCGTGTTCTGAAACGTAAGTGCGCGATCGGGAGCGTTTCTTGTCGGGAACCGTTCTGTAGATCCGGCGTCGTCAGTTCGAAGGTCTACCTTCGTTCTCGTGGCGCCTTATCTGTCATGGACGCGGCGCCGCCGGAGGTTGTGCTTGGCGGACATGGCCACGTCGGGATTCTGGTCCTGGCTCAGCTGTTCCAGGGTCTCCTCGGGTGTGTGCAGGCCGTGTGCGAGTGAGTCGCGGACCGAGACCGCGCGGTCGGTCGCCAGCATCTGCAGGACGTCAAGCGGTAGTTGCGCCGGTTCGCCACGCACGAGCGCACGTTTGCCCGAGCGTCGGACCCGAGCAGACGCACGATGTCCTGGCTGGCGTGGTCGTTCGCGGCGGCAGAACACCGAACGTTCTCGACCGGGTCCCTGGCTAGGCGGAGGAGGAGCTGGGGGTCGCGGGTCCAATCGGCCAGAACGGCGCGCACCGCGTTCGACGGGTCGGCGGCGAGGCGCTCGGCGATGTCGCGGTCGATGCCAAGGCCGACGGAAAGGCGGCGACTGCGCAACGCCCAGCCGGCCGGTGCGCCGATCGTCGGTGGGTTGGTGGAACGACCTGCGGCGTTCATGCCCGCCCCCTAAGAGTCGTCCGAAGATAAGGCCCTGACTCCGGACAGCTACCGAATCAGCCTAGGACGTGAACCCGTCCACCCGCACCCTGCCCCACGGGAAGGAGCAGCTGTCGATGAGGGACTTCAAGGAGATTCCGCGGTAAGAAAGACCCGGGAACGGCACCTCGAGATGCAAGCGCCGGCGCAAGGAGCAATAGTTTCAACGCCTGTCGGTTCAGCAAGACGAAAAGCTCGCGCCTGACCCCTGGGCGATTATCGGTCAATCGATCCCAGGCGCCCAGACCGCAGTGCTTGGCTGAAGCGACACTTGTTCGCCGTCATCCTCGGCCAGGGGGATGCCGCTGATCCGCGCAGGCCGGTGTCCAGAGGCGGGGGGCGCCGCAGATCCGCGCAGGATCGCCGGGGCGGTGATGGTCTCTGCGGTCATCGAGTTGTTCAGGCTTGCGTGACCCTGCGCTGACCGATTCGCGGGCGTGTGCAGTCAGCCAAGCAGGTCTAGAATCTAGAGTCGAGATTCTGTATTCTGAATCATCGACTTAAGGATGACGCATGACTGCTACCCGCCACGGGCTCGATGTTCCCGCTCTGAACGACGACTTGTTCTCCGATGACGCCATCCGGGAGCCGCACGGCCACTACGCAGCGATCCGCAACCTCGGGTCAGTGGTCTGGTTAGCGCGCCACAAGGTGTACGCCGTTGGCCGCTATGCCGACATCCGTGCCTGCCTGGCCGACCACGAGGTTTACTCCTCCGCGCAGGGAATCGGCCTCAACCAGGTATCGAACCAGGCGTTGGCCGGGACCATGTTGGCCAGCGACCCGCCCCTGCACGACCACTTGCGCCAGGTTGTCGCACACCGGTTGACGCCGCGTTCGTTGCGAGGTCGTCAGGCCGAGATCCAGGCCAAGGCCGACGACCTCGTCGAGGGTCTGATCGAGAAGTCGAGCATAGACGTCATGGAGGACCTGGCCTACGCCATGCCGCTCTCGGTCATCCCCGACTTCCTGGGCTGGCCACAGCGCGGCCGGGAGATGCTGCGCCCCTGGGCGTGGGGCGCGTTGCAAGCGCTGGGCCCGATGGAGGAACAACGTACCCGCGACGGGTTCCCGCTAGCTCAGCAGATGGGCGAGTACGCGTTCGGGTTGGCCGCCGAGCGGGACCTGCTCGCAGGAAGCCTCGGGGCGAGCCTGCTGGACGCCCTCGACCGTGGCGAGATCGAACCGCATCAGGCACCGGTGCTGCTGCTGGACTACTTGGGGCCCTCTATCGACACCACCGCCGCCGCAATTGCCAACCTGGTAGCCGAATTGGCCCGTCATCCCGATCAGTGGGAAGCTCTGCGCGCCGACAGGAGCCTCATCCCGGCAGCATTGAACGAAGGTATCCGCTTCGAGAGCCCGCTGCGCGCATTTGCCCGGGTGACGACCCGCGACACTGAGATCGACGGCCTACCCCTGCCCGCCAACAGCCGGGCGTTGATGCTCTTCGCTTCTGGCAACCGCGACGAGCGCAAATGGGATCGCCCCGACGAGTTCGACATCCACCGCGACGCCACCGACCACCTTGGGTTCGGGTATGGCATCCACGGATGCGCGGGACAGGGGATGGCGCGAATGGAAGCGCACGCGGTGCTCAACGCACTTGCCGACCGCGTCGAGACCCTCGAGCTTCTCGAACCAGCCGTACGTGCGGTCAACACCGTTCTACGCACCTATCAGTCGCTGGTCGTCCGCGCGACGCCGGCGGTGTGAGGAGAGGTCATGCGTGTCGATGTCGACCGGGTCCGTTGCGAGGGCCACGGGTTGTGTGAGGAACGAGCTCCCGAAGCGTTCACCCTCGACGAGGAGGGCGAGTTGAACTACGCCTTTGAGGGCACCGACGTACCCCCTGACTTGACCTCGGTCGTGGCCTCGGCCGTCGCAGTTTGCCCAGTGGTCGCCCTCCGCCTGGTGGTCGATCCAGCATGAGTGGCGCCGGTGTACTCATCGTGGGTGCCTCCATCGCGGCAACCACCGCTGCGGCCACCCTGCGAGCCGAGGGCTACGACGGACCCGTGACACTACTTGGCCAAGAACCGGATCCGCCGTACGCACGTCCCCCGCTGTCAAAGGCTGTCCTGACAGGGATGGACGACCCGACCAGCACCGCGCTGCCGCTGACCGGACTCGACGTGCAGGTCAGGACCGAGGCCCGCGCCGTAGGCCTGGACGCTGAGCGCAAGCGCGTGATGATCGACGACGTGGAGGACGTGCCCTACGACGCGCTCGTTATCGCCACCGGGGCACGCGCCCGTCGGGCCAGCCCAGAAGACCCCAGCGAGGTGGTGCTCCGATCGCTTGCCGACGCCGGCGACATCAAGGCATGCCTTCGACGCAAGCCGACGGTGCTCATCATCGGCGCTGGCGTGCTCGGCTTCGAACTCGCCTCCGCCTGCCGTTCCTACGGAGTCCAGGTCACGATGGTCGACGTGGCCGAACCCTTGGTCGCACAGCTTGGGCCGGCGCTCGCGAAGGTCCTCGCGTGTCGAGCCCGCGAAGCTGGGGTACGCATCATCGTCTCCCCAAGCGGGGTGGCGCGACGACACGTCGACGGCCACCCATACGTCGAGCTAGGTGACGGCACCCGGCTCGAGGCCGACCTGATCGTGACCTCCGTCGGGTGTGTTCCCAACATCGAATGGTTACGCGGCTCCGGGCTGCCTCTCGCGCACGGGCTGCTCGTCGATGACCGGTGCCAGGTGACGCCCGGGATCGTCGCAGCAGGTGACCTCGTCAGCGTGTCGCAGACCGGAGGTGGCCACGGTCGCAGGACTCCTAACTGGACTGACGCCATCAACCAGGCCAGGACCGCCGCCACCGTGCTGGTCCGCGGAGATCAGGCTTCCGCGTACCGCCGGGATCCGTATTTCTGGACCGAGGCGTTCGGGCTCTCAGTCAAAGTTGCCGGACGACTCCCCGCCAACGGCGCTGCCGAGGTGCTGGCCGAAGGCGATGACAATGGCAGACTCCTGCAATGGCTCGAGAACGGTCATCCGGTGGCCGCGGCGGCCATCAACTACCGGATCCCGGTGGTCAAGCTCAAGAAGCTCAGCCGGGTCAACGCGTGAGCTTTTCCGTTCCCGCGCCCGACGTATCCGGCCTGCGACCTCCACGACAGGCGCGGAGCCGAGAGACCTTCGAGCGAGTCCTGGACGTCGGCGCCGACCTCTTCGCTCAGGTCGGGTACGACGGCTTCTCCATCACGGAGGTCTGCCGCCTCGCCGGAATCTCGGCAGGCGCCATGTACGCCCGCGTCGACAGCAAAGAAGCACTCGTCCTCGCGATCCACGATCGTGAGCTCGCCAGGATGTCCTTGGAGTTCGACATATTCGCCGACCACGACCGCTGGGCCGATCTAGCGGCACCGGACCTCGTCTTCCAAGTCGCCTCCGAACTCGGCGCCCACTACGGGCGGCACGCTCACCTGTTGCGCGGCTTCTTCCTACGCGCGGCCGTCGACGAGGACATGCGTCGTCACGGCGCCATCTTCGCGTCGGCGCTCGCGACCTGCTTCACGGATCTCCTGATCACTCGCTCCGCGGACTTCCCTCATCCGGACCCAGTCCTGGCCGTCGACGTCACCCATCGCATGATCCACGCGTCCCTTGCGTGGCGGATTGCTTTCGGTGAGAGCTTCGAATCCGACCGTCCAATCTCGTGGACCGACTACGTCGCTCAAATAGCCTCATCGGCTCGGTCGTACTTGCTCACTCCCCTATAAGGCGCGCCGCGCCTGCAAGCAGCATGTGACTGGCGACAGACTCGTCCTTCGGAGGTGCATAACGAGAATGCACGTTCTCCCGCTGCCGACCTGTCTCAAGCATGATCAGCAGCCGTCGACAGCAGCAACGACACGCACGTGTGCCTCAGGTCGTGCAGCCGCACCGCCGGGAGCTTCGCGTCCCGGCCCCGGCGGGGCCCCGCCCTCCGGCCCGGACCCCACCGGCCGCGCCCAGCAGCGGAAGCGGGGCAGG
>CALMAR010000251.1 GCA_937859855.1 uncultured Kineosporia sp. | reverse complement strand
GGGCTCAACCGGCCCCCGGGGGGGCCGGTGCCCGGGGGCCTGGCGTGGCGCGTGTTCCTGCGGGGCGCCCCCGCGGGCGGGCAGCGCCGGGCCACGGTGATCTCAGTGCTGGCCGGCCTGATCGCGGCCGTCCTGGCCTACATCTACGGACAGCCGTTCGTGGCTCTGTTCATGGTGCTGTTCGTGATCAGCAATGGGCTGGCTCTGCGGACTCCGGCCGGCCAGCGACCGGCCGGGGGCACGGCTGGGATGTCGCCGGAGCAGCAGGTGGTCGCGCTGCTCTGGCAGAACGAGCCGCAGCGAGCCCGCCAGCTGATGGCCTCACTGCCTGGTGACGCCCAGGTCGACCTGGCCGTGCACGGTGCGGTGATGGCGCTGACCGGCGATCGCGAGCAGGGACATGCGCTACTCAACCAGGAAATCGCCCGGCGTCCCGGCGATCCCGATGCCGCGGCACTACTGGTGCTGACCCAGCTGCTGGAGCACGACTGGGACGCCTTAGTGCTCACCCTGCAGGGGCCGGGCGGAGCAGCGGTTCCACCGGCCGTGATCGATCGGGCGATCGAGGAGGCGCGCGGGACCGGCCGGGAGGACGTGGCTGGCCGGCTGAGCGTGCTCACCGGCCGCTGATCGCCAGCAGCTGCTCAGGCAGGCGCGCACATCCAGGGCGTGCTCAGGTCGAAGAACTCCGGGACGCTGCCGTCGCTGATCTCATTCATCTTCTCCATCTCGGCGGCGATCTCCGGCGTGGGCTCCTTCTTCTCCCCCTCCCGCGCGTCAGCCTCCGACGTGAACCAGAGCGCCATCGTCCACCGGCCACTCTCATGAGCGATCGCCAGGCTGCCCAGGATGTCGGGGCGGAAAGCGGCGAACGCGCCGGAGTCCTGACTCTCGAACAGTTCTCTGGCCCGGTCCGGGTCCGAGCCGGTGCCCTGCATGAACTGAACGAAACCCGCTCGCCCAGGGTCACCGATGATGTCGGGTACCACCCACACACTGTCGGAGATGTCGGGCTCTCCATCGAGAAGCCGTGACGTCTGGTCCCACCAGGCGACCTGCTCGGGTCGCTGGGCGCTGCGCTGCGCCTGCAGCTGTGACTCGAACCTGACCGCTGCGATGTATCGGCCGTCGCCGGTCACGCCATGGGTCAGGCCGAGCCAGCCGTCGGCGCCGGGCGCGAGGTCGCGGACCCACGCATCGACCGCGGCCCGGATCTGATCGGGCTGGCTGGTACGGCCACTGACCACCTGAACGAACATCGCTTGTTCCTCCATCGCTCCCGGATCACCGTTGGTCACTGCGTTCGGCACGACACTAGCGACGTCCGGCCAGCGCCGCCGTCACCAGAGGTCACCGTCGCGCCAGTCGCAGGTGAGTTCACCGGTCGGGTCGAGCGGAACGACGCCGGGCAGCACGTAGATCCAGCCATCCTCGTCCCGGGTCCGGCGGCGGCCGGACGGCGTGAGTGCCCAGGCGGATCCGGTCCAGGGCAGCCAGCCCCGCCTGGCGTACAGCCGGGCGCCGTCCTCGCTGGCGGCCAGGCCGCCGAAGTCATAGGCCCGCCGGATCACCTGCTCCAGCGAAACCAGCAGCGCCGCTCCCACGCCCTGGCGCCGGCGTCCGGCCGCCACCGCTACCCCCTCGACATATCCGCAGCGCAGTGCTCGCCCCTGGTGCACCATGCGCCGCTGCACGACGCTGGCGTGGCCAGTCAGCTGTTCGTGTTCGTCCCAGGCCAGCGCGTGCAGGCCGCCGAGAGAGTGCTCCCAGTCGTGATCGCTGAACGTCCCCGCGAATGCCTGGTCCAGCAGGGCCCGGGCCTGATCCAATACGGCCGGCTCCAGGTCGGCGGTGTGCGCGCGGGTCACCCGGATCACACCCGGCATTGTCCCAGGGTCAGCGCGCCGGGTACAGCTCGCCCTCACTACTCACTCACTACTCAGCGTATAACCTTGGCACAATCCGTCATCGGCGACAGCGGGTTGGAGGCGTTCGTGATCAGGACGGCGGCCGGGCTGATCCTGGTCTCGCTGATCGTCGGAGGGTGCGGTCATGATCTCGAACCGGACTCCGTCCGAACTCCGGCCGCCGGTGTGACGCCGCCCCCGGCGGTGTCACCCGAGATAGCGATGACACCGTCCTCAACCCACTCCCCGGCCCGGACCTCGGACCCGATCGGCCACAAGGCGCCGCAGGCCACCCCGATGCCGGGACGGCCTGCGGTGATTCCACCGTTCCGCTGGCGCGTGGCCGCGGCGACCGGCAAGGGATTGGGGGCGTCCTGGCACCCCGGCTGTCCGGTCGGCCCAGCTGATTTGCGAGCAATCTCATTGCGCTACTGGGGTTTTGACGGCGCTGTGCACAGCGGCGTACTTGTCCTGAACCGGGTTGTGGTGCGCCGGGCCCGGGCCGTGTTCGCCACTATGTACCAGCGAAAGTTTCCGCTTCGGAGTGTGATTCCGGTTCATCGGTTTGCGGGGGCGAGCGACCACGCCTCGATGGCAGCGGACAACACCGCAGCGTTCAACTGCCCTCATGCGGTATCGGCTGGACCGCCACGATGGTCCAGCCACGCCTACGGGCGGGCCATCGACGTCAATCCGGTGGAGAACCCGTACCTGTTCGGTCAGCGGGTGCTGCCGCCATCCGGCGCCGGGTACCGCAACCGGTCCACACCGGATCCGGGGCTGATCCGCAAGGGCGATCCGATTCAGGCCACGTTCAGTGCGGCCGGGTTCCGCTGGGGCGGCGATTTCCCGGACCCGGACTACCAGCACTTCGAACGCTGACCAAATCATGACGGCGTCGGACCAGGAGGCCCTGACCTGGGCCCACGAGCTGCTGCGCGCCGGTTCTGGCTCCGGCGTCGCTTCTGGCGTCAGCTCTGAATTGCTCCGGGATCGGCCATGGTCGCGAACCTGGCGGATGGAGGGCCCCGCCCGGGTCGCCTTCCTGAAGGTCACCGGACCGGCCAGCCACTACGAGGCCGAGCTGACTCACCGGCTGGCTCTGGTCGCCCCGTCGTTCGTGCCCGGCGTCCTCGGGTTCGAGCCGCAACAGGGCTGGCTCCTGCTGGCCGACGCCGGGCCCACGCTGGAGACCCGGCCCGAGGACGGCTGGCGGCTAAGCAACTGGGAGCAGCTGGTGACCCGATTCGCCCAGCTGCAGCGGCTGGCTGAACCGCTGGTTGCCGGGCTGATCGCGGCGGACGTGCCGGATGAGCGGCCGCAGCGGCTCCCGGCTGTGCTGACCGGCCTACTGCAGCGATCGCCCAACCTGTACGGCCTGAACGAGGCGGAGCGCGCCCGGCTGCATGGGCTGACGCCGTCCTGGGCCGCCGATCTGGACGTGCTGGCCACCCTGCCGGTTCCGGCGTCCATCCAGCACGGCGACCTGCACCCCGGCAATGTGAGCACGGACGCCGCTGGCCAGCCGGTGTTCCTCGACTTCGGTGACGCGAGCATCGCGCACCCGTTCGTCACCCTGCTGGTACCGCTGCTGATGGCCGGTCGGGCCGGTGCGGCCAGGGCGGACGCGGAACGGATCAAGGACGTATACCTGAACGAGTTCAGCGATCTGGCTCCCCGGCGCCGGCTCCGGCCGGTACTGGCGGCAGCGCTGCGGCTGGGCTGGGTGAGCCGGGCCAGTGCCTGGGATCGCGCCCTGCGGGCGGATCCCCCGGCCAGCGCCGGATGGGGTCATCCGGTGCCGGACGCTCTGCGCAAGCTGCTCGATCGATAATCCGGGTCTACATTCGGGCCCATGTCCGCCAAGCCTGCAATCGATCTGCTCACCGACGCACTGAGCCGTACCAAGCAGAACGTGCATGCCGTCACCGACGGGCTGACCGGGCAGCAGCTGTCATTCCGGCCAGGACCGGACGCCAACTCGATCGCCTGGCTGATCTGGCACCTGACCCGGGTGCAGGACGACCATGTCGCGGACGTCGCCGGTGTGCCTCAGGTGTGGACGGCCAAGGGCTGGGTCCAGCGATTCGGCCTGGATCTGGACGATGAGGACACCGGCTACGGACACGACAGTGATCAGGTGGCCTCGGTCAGGGTGGATTCAGGCCGGCTGCTGACCGGCTACTACGACGAAGTGCACGAGCAGACCCTGGGCTACCTGGCCACCCTGTCCGAGGACGACCTGAACCAGATCGTGGACGAGCGCTTCAATCCGCCGGTCACACTGGCGGTCCGCCTGATCAGCGTGATCGACGACGACGCCCAGCACGCCGGTCAGGCTGCCTACGTCCGCGGACTGCTGCCGGGCTGATCCGCGGGCTGATCGCCAGTCTGATCGCCGGTCTGATCGCCGGTCTGATCGCCGCGCTTATCCGCGGGCACGCTCCCGGACTGCGCGCGGGCGTAGGCGTGCGCCTCCTCGGCGGCGACCAGCACCGCGGCGCCGAAGCCGGCCAGCCCAAACCCGAGGATGGTCTCCGGCCACCAGCCGGTACGGATCGTGTCCCCGAGCAATACGATGCCCGCGATCGAGGGGCCCAAAGTCTGCGCCGCGATCATCGGCGCGGTGGCCGCGGTGACCCGGCCGCGTTGCAGGCTGACCGAGTAGAGCAGATACGCGGTCACCCCGGCGATCACCATCAGATAGGTGGCCGGCGAGCCGAGCAGGCTGGCGGGGGCGAAGCCGGGCAGGATCCGGGCGCTGATACCGACCACGGTGTAGCCGACGCCGGCCATCAGGCCCAGCACCCCGGTAGCAATGGTGTCCGGCAACCCGTGCGAACAGGCCGCGACCAGGATCATCAAGACGATCGCGGCCACCATGGCGATGATCAGCCCGGAAGTCGCTCGATCGCTCCCGGCCGGTCCGGCCGACAGGCTGAGCACGCCGATGCCCACGCAGACAGCGGCGACCGCCCACCACTCCAGCCTGGTCAGAGGATCGTGGAAAACGATTACCGAGAGCACGGCGGTCACGGCCAGGCTTCCGGCGATCCCGCTCTGGGCCAGGAACAAGGGCAGCAGCCGCAATGCCACCAGGTGCAGGCTGAAGCCGGCCAGGGTCAGAGCCAGGGCCAGGTCGAATACCGGCGAGCGCAGCAGCCGGAACAGCAGCCGCAGGTCCAGCGCGTTCACCGTGTCGACCGAACGCGCGGCCATCGCCTGGAAGATCGCGGCGGCGCCGTACATCAGGGCCGCCAGCAGAGCGCAGGTGAGCCCCAGCAGCATGGGTCAGCCGCTCTGCCGCCCGGCGCCGGGGACCAGCGCTGGCCGATGCGGACGCCGGACAGTGAGGAACACGCTGGCGCCCACGTAGTAGAGCAGGTACAGCAACGAGAACCCGATCAGGAACCCGTTGGGGTGCGGCGTCTGCAACAGCAGGATCGCGTACAGCACCAGCCAGGCACCGGTCAGAGTCAGGCTGGCGGTGCGGAAGAACTTGGTTCGCGAGGGGTAAAGGTACTTGATCGGGACGAACACCAGCAGCGAGCAGAGTATGAAGATCCAGCTGGTCGCCATCGGGTTGAGGCCCATGATCACGACGTAGAACGCGACCACGTTCCAGTAGCTGGGGAAGCCGAGAAAGAAGTGGTCGGAAGTCTTGGCGTCGACCCGGCAGAACTGATAGCTGCTGGCCAGCAGAGGCAGCGCCGCGACCACGGTGCCCAGGGTGCCGTCAGGCAGGTAGCCGCCAGTCCACAGCAGCACCACCGGAGCGAACACGTAGGTGATGTAGTCGACGATGTTGTCGAGCATGGCGCCGTCGAACGACGGAATGGTTTCCTTGACCCGCAACCGGCGGGCGAGCATGCCGTCGGTGCCGTCGATGACGAGAGCGACCAGGCTGATCCAGAGCGCCTTGATGGCTTCGTTGTTAACCGCCGCGATGATCACCAAAAACGCCAGCACGGTGCCGCTGGCGGTGTAGAGGTGAACGCCCATGCCGGCCACCCGGATCCGGGCGGAGACAAACGGCGGTGACACGAGATCGTGTGTCGTCAGGGAAACCCCCAGAAGCTCCGTTGGCTGTGTCGCCTAGTGGTTCGGGCAGTGTCTCATAGCCGCCGCACCTGCGATCTCGTTCAGTCACCCCAAGATCCGCTTGGCCGGGGTGGTACAGCCCCCGGCACCGGCTCCAGGAGTGGGCGCCCCGGGGCGCGAGCCCAGCGGGTGATCTTGAGTGCTAGCCGGAAACCAGGGAGCTGGCGAACTGGGCGGCATACAGCCGGGCGTAGGCGCCGTCTGCGGCCAGCAGCCCTTCGTGGCTGCCCTGCTCGACGATGGCGCCGTCCTCCATCACCAGGATCAGGTCGGCATCCCGGATCGTCGACAGCCGGTGTGCGATCACGAAACTGGTTCGCCCGGTCCGAAGTTCGTTCATCGCCTGCTGGATCAGCACCTCGGTGCGGGTGTCGACCGAGCTGGTCGCCTCATCCAGGATCAAGATCGCCGGCTCGGCCAGGAAGGCCCGGGCGATGGTGATCAGCTGCCGCTCCCCGGCACTGATGTTGTCGCCCTCATCGGAGATCACGGTGTCGTAGCCATCTGGGAGGGCGCGGACGAAGCGATCGACATACGTGGCCCGGGCCGCCGCCTCGACCTGCTCCCGGCTGGCGCCGTCCACCCCGTAGCCGATGTTGTCCGCGATCGTGCCGGCGAACAGCCAGGTGTCTTGCAGCACCATCCCGATCCGGGAGCGCAGATCCTCCCGGGCCATGCTCGCGATGTCGGCCCCGTCCAAGGTGATCCGGCCCGCGGTGACCTCGTAGAAACGCATGATCAGGTTGACCAGGGTGGTCTTGCCCGCCCCGGTGGGACCCACGATGGCCACCGTCTGGCCGGGCGCGGCGACCAGGGAGAGGTCGTCGATCAGCGGCTTGTCCGGCTGGTATCGGAAGGCCACGTGCTCGAACGCGACCCGGCCCTGCGACGGCGGGAGCTGCGCCCGCGCCGGATCGGGGGACTGCTCGTCGGCGTCCAGCAGCTGGAAGACCCGCTCCACTGAAGCGACTCCGGACTGCATCAGATTGGCCATGCTGGCCACCTGGGTCAGTGGCTGGCTGAACTGGCGGGAGTACTGGATGAACGCCTGCACGTCGCCGATCGAGAGTGCACCGGCAGCCACCCGCAGGCCGCCGGCCACCGCGACCGCGACATAGTTCAGGTTGCCGATGAAGGTCAGAGCCGGCTGGATGGTGCCGGAGATGAACTGTGCCCGGGCGCTGGCCTCGAACAGTGCGGTGTTGTGCTGGTCGAAGATCCGCTCCGCCTCCTGCTGCTGCCCGAAGACGGTGACCAGCGAGTGACCGGTGAACATCTCTTCGATGTGCGCGTTCAGCTGCCCGGTGGAGGCCCACTGGCGGACGAAGTTGGGCTGAGCCCGCTTGCCGATCCAGGCCGCACTCAGGATCGACAATGGCACCGTGACCAGCGCGATCAGCGCCAGCAGCCAGGAGATCCAGAACATCATCGACAGCACCCCGATGATGGTGAGGACGGACGTGACCAGCTGGCTCATGGTCTGCTGCAGGGTCTGCTGCACGTTGTCGATGTCGTTGGTGACCCGGCTCAGCACCTCGCCACGCGGCTGCCGATCGAAGTAACCCAGCGGCAGCCGGGACAGCTTGGCCTCCACCTGCCCACGCAGATCGAAGACGGTGCGCTGCACCACCAGCGCGATCAGCCGGCCCTGCACCAGGGTGAACAGGGAGGCGACGACGTAGATCAGCAGTACCCAGAGCAGCACCGCCCGCAGAGCGCTGAAATCGATGCCGAGCCCGGGCCGGAAGTCGATCGAGGAGAGCAGATCGGCCAGCCCCTCCTGGCCGCGGCCCCGTAACCCGGCGATGGCCTGCTCCTGGGCCACTCCGGCGGGGTCGGGCGGGCCGACCACCCCGGCGACCACGATGTCGGTGGCGTGGCCGAGCAGCCGGGGACCGAGCACGTTCAGCGTGACCCCGAGCAGCCCGGCCACCACGATCACGCCGACCAGCATCCGGTTCGGTCGCAGCAGCCCGAGCAGACGCAGGCCAGAACCCTTGAAGTCCATCGACTTGGCGCCCGCCCCCGCGCCCATCATCATGCCCATCGGCCCGCGCGGGACCGGTGGACGCCGGACGGCCTCCGCTGCGGCGCCGGAGGGGATCTCCGGCCCGCTCTGCGGGCGACCGCCGCTGCGCCGGTCGGTCGTGCTCATGCCGCCTCTTCCTCGCTCAGCTGGGACAGCACGATCTCGCGATAGGTCTGGCTGGATTCCATCAGTTCCTGATGGCTGCCCACCCCGGCGATCGCGCCGTCCTCCAGCACGATGATCCGGTCGGCGCCGCGGATGGTGCTGACCCGCTGGGCCACGATCAGCACGGTGGCATCCTGGATCCGCCCGGCCAGCGCGGCCCGCAGCCGGGCGTCGGTGGCGTAGTCCAGCGCCGAGAACGCGTCGTCGAACACGTAGATGTCGGGCCGGTGCACCAGAGCCCGGGCGATCGCGAGCCGCTGCCGCTGGCCGCCGGACACGTTGCTGCCGCCCTGCGAGATCGGCGCATCCAGGCCCTCGGGCAGCCGCTGCACGAAGTCCCGGGCCTGAGCCACGGTGAGCGCGTCCCACAACTGCTCGTCGGTGGCGTTCTGGTTGCCGTAGCGCAGGTTCGAGGCGATCGTGCCGGAGAACAGGTAAGCCCGCTGCGGCACCAGGCCGATCGCCTTGACCAGCGCCGGGCCGGACAGTTCGCGAATGTCGGTGCCGTCCACCACGATCTGCCCGGACGTCGCATCCATCAGCCGGGCGATCAGGTTGACCAACGTGGTCTTGCCACTGCCGGTGCTGCCGATCACCGCGGTGACCTGCCCCGCGGAGGCGCGGAACGAGATGTCGCGGAGCACCGGCGCCTGGGCCCCGGGATAGTGGAAGCCGACGTCCCGCAGCTCGAGCAGGCCGCGGGCGGTGACCGACTCGACCGGGTGCTCGGCGAGGCGAACGGTCGATTCGGTGCTCATCACCTCCTCGATGCGCTCGGCGCAGACCTCGGCCCGGGGCAGCATCACGAACATGAAGGTGGCCATCATCACGGCCAGCAGGATCTGCATCAGATAGGACAGGAACGCGGTCAGGCCGCCGATCTGCATCCCGCCGCTGTCCACCCGGTGCGCACCGAACCAGATCACCGCCACGCTGGACACGTTGATCACCAGCATCACCGTGGGCGGCATCAGGGCCATCAACCGGCCCGCGGCCAGGCCGACGTCCATCGAGGCCTGGTTGGCCCGGCCGAACCGGCGTCGTTCGGACTCGTCCCGCACGAACGCCCGGATCACCCGGATGCCGGTGATCTGTTCGCGCAGCACCCGGTTCAGCTCGTCCAGCCGGGATTGCATCTGCCGGAACAGCGGACGCATGAACACGATGATGATTCCGATCAGCAGCACCAGGACCGGCACGATCACCAGCAGCAGCGCCGACAGCGGCGGATCCACATGGATGGCCATCACGATGCCGCCCACACACATGATCGGTGCGGCCACCATCAGGGTGAAGGTGAGCAGGGTCAGCATCTGCACCTGCTGCACATCGTTCGTGCTGCGGGTGATCAGCGATGGCGCTCCGAACGCGCCCACCTCGCGGGCCGAGAAGCCCTGCACCCGCTGGAACAACGCCTTGCGGACGTCCCGCCCCACTGACATCGCGACCCGGGCGCCGAACCGCACGGCGACCACCGCACAGGCCACCTGCAGCAGAGTCACCAGCAGCATCACGCCGCCGGTGCGGACGATGTAGGCGCTGTCCCCCTTGACCACACCTTTGTCGATGATGTCGGCGTTGAGCGTGGGCAGGTACAGCATGGCCAGGGTCTGCACGGTCTGGAGGACGACGACCACCCATACCTGCGCCCGGTAGGGCGGCAGGTTTCGTCTCAGCAGCTGAATCAGCACGTCATCACCCTCGGCTCGATTTTGCCGTGCCCGGACCGTTTCCGGCCACCCTAATCAGAACCGCCGACAGGTTCGGCGCACTGGCGATGGGCCCAGGGCCTGGAGCCGCTGCGATGCCCGAACCCGGTTCGCCCGGTCGCGGGCCGATATCGAGATCCGGGCCCGGCTGGAACAGGCGGGTCTGAAGCGGTCCGTCGTCCAGGCGCCGGCCCGATTCCGTGTTCGGGTCCCACTCAGCACTCGTGGCGAGGCCGCTGAGATATGGCCCCACCTTCGCGATCGGTGCAGGGACGCTGACGGTGCGGACGATGGTGTCAGTCTTGGAGGCCGACTTCGAGTGCCTGGATCCGCCCTCGCACGTGGGTCAGATCCAGGCACTCGCCGAACTGGCTATCTGGTGCGCAGGCCGTATCCGTAGGGGAAGGCCGGATGGTAATCGGCGTCACCCACGTTGATCGGCTCCTGGGCCGCCGTCGCCGGCCAGGTCACCGGGAGCTTGCCGGTGAACGGACGCCGGCCGAACAGCACGTCGGCCACACCTTCGCCCTCACTCCCCGGCAGCCAGGACGCCACCAGCCCATCGATCGTGGCCAGCCGGTCCGCGCCGATGACCTGCGGACGCCCGGAGACGACCAGTACGACGCATCGGGCGATCGCGGCGCAGACCTTGTCCACGACGGCTTGATCGCCTGGCTGCAAGTCCAGCGACTTCGCCTCACGCGGCACGTTGTTGTCGGCCGGGTCGTACGCCCACTGCGGTCCGCCGACGTCGCCGAAGCCCTCGGCGTACGGTGTCTCGCCCACGACCACGACGCCCACATCACTACCCGCCGTCGGTGCCGAGGCGTCCTGGCTGTAGGTCACGCTCGCATGCGGTGCGACCTGACGGATGCCGGCCAGGATGGTCGTGCCCGGCTGCTGCCCCGCATTTCCGGAGAAGCCCTGCCAGGTGAGCGTCCATCCGCCCATCTGGTTACCGAGGTTGTCCGCACTGCGCCCGGCCACGTAGATGTGCGCATTGCGCTTCAGTGGCAGTACCTGGCCCCGGTTCTTGAGCAGCACCTGGGACTCTGCCGCTGCCTGGCGGGCCACCGCACGGTGCGCCGCCGACCCGACCGACGCAAGGTTCGTCCGGTCCGCGTAGGGGTGCTCGAACAGGCCGAGCTGGAACTTCTTGGTCAGGATCCGGCTGACCGCGTCATCGATGCGGCTGCCACTGATGCGTCCGGCCCGGACCTCGGCCAGCAGCGTGGTCTCGAAATCGGCGAAGTTCTGCGGCTGCATGAACATGTCGATGCCCGCGTTGACGCCGGTGCGGACCTGGGTCGCGAAGTCGCCCGGGATGTGGTCGATCCCGTTGTAGTCACTGATCACGAAGCCGTCGAAGCCGATCTTGTCCTTGAGTACCGACTGGATCAGCTCACGGTTGGCGTGCATGTTGATCGGGTTTCCCACGCCGTCCTCGGTCCAGTCGACGCTGGAGTACGACGGCATGATGCTGCCGGTGTGGTGCTTGCGCACGGCCGCGACGTAGGGCGCCAGGTCGATCCGGGCGAAGTCGGCCCGGTTCGTGACGGTGATGCCCTGGTCGATCGTGTAGTCGCCGGTCCCGGTGCCGTACCTGGTGTCGCCATCGCCGGCGTAGTGCTTGGTGGTCGCGAGCACGTGGTCCCGGCGTTTCAGGTCGCTGAGCTGCGTACCCTGCAACCCGTCGATGGCCGTCGTCATCTGGGTGACCAGTTTCGGATCCTCGCCGAAGCTCTCGTAGGAGCGGCCCCAGCGGGCATCCCGGGTCACGCACACACAGGGCGCGAAGTCCCAGGGGATGCCGGTCGCGCGGACCTCGGTGGCGGTGGTGTGGTAGACCCTCGCGACCAGCTTCGGGTCACGGGTGGCACCAAGCCCAATGTTGTGCGGGAAGATCGTTGCGCCGTAGACGTTTCCATGCCCGTGGACGGCGTCGATGCCGTAGATCATGGGGATGTGAAGCCGGGTCTGCAGCGCGGCTGCCTGATACCGGTCGACCATGTCGGCCCAGGCCACAGGAGTGTTCGGCGTCGGCACCGAACCACCGCCGGAGAGGATCGAGCCCAGGTTCAAGCTGGTGATCAGCCCGGTATCGGTATCGATACTGGCGCGTTCGGCCTGGGTCATCTGGCCGACTTTTTCCTCCAGCGTCATCCGGCCGAGCAGGTCCCTGACCCGGGCGGCGACCGGCAGCTTCGGGTTGAGATAAGCCGGCCGGCTGGTCTTCGTCGCGGCTGCTACCCCGCTGGAGGTGGCGGTGGCCGCACCCGCCATCGGTATCACCAGGGCCGATGCTACGGCGGCGATCAGGACTGTCGACGTTGTGGTGCGCACACGGGCCTCCCGCGCATTGCCTGGCGGGCCGCCTCGTTACAGCCAGGCCGGGGCAACGCGCGTACATCCTCACACCGGACACTTAGGAAGAAAAGGGGTGCTAGTTCGCTATCCCCCTGCGAAGTGGCTGGTGACTGGTGAGTCCCGGACTCCGGTCAGGCTCACGATCAGATGCTGCACACCCGTGTCCTGGGGCGCAGCTCGCGGTGGCCAGGAGCAGGGCAGCCACCCGCGGTCGTCACCAGGGACGGCGCGGCGGAGCAGACCTATCGGCGGGTGGTCGAGCGGATCGAGGGCGGTTGACCTACAGCCATCGGTTGCGTCGCAGAAGCGCGAACACCCCGCCGCCCAGCACCACGATCACCAGGCAGCTGGCCACGAACCCGCCGCGATGCCCGAACCCGGGATAGGGCACGTTCTGACCGTAGAACCCGGTGACCGCCGTCGGCACAGCGATGATGGCCGCCCACGCCGCCAGCCGCTTGGTGATCTCGTTCAGCTGGGCGCCCTGCTCGTTCAGGCTCACCTCCTGGATTCGGTTCACCCGGTCGCGGGTGGCGTCGATGGTCTCCGCCGCCCGCAGCACATGGTCGTGAACGTCCTGGTAGTAGGGCGCGAGCCCGTCGTCCATCAGCTGGCTGTCGCTGCGGGCCAAGCGGCCCACGACGTCCTGCATCGGCGCCACCAGCCGGCGCAGATTCGCCAGCCGCAGACCCAGCTCGTAGGCCCGGCGGCGGACATCGAGATCCGGGCGCGGCTGGAACAGATGGGTCTGAAGCTCATCCACGTCATCCTCGAGGGCCTCGACCACCTGATAGTGACCATCCACCACCGCATCCAGCAGCCCATACACCAGGACGCTCACCTCGTTCTGAGCGTGTACCAGATCCGCGTTCAGGTCCCAGCGCGCGATCAGCGCATCGATGTCGAACTCACTCTTCCGCACGGTGATCAAGGCCCGGCCGGTGACGAAGCAACCTATCTCGCCGCTGGTCATATCGCCGTGTTCGTCCAGCCCGACGGCATACATGTTGGCGAACAGGTGTGTGCGGTACCGGTCCAGCTTGGGCCGCTCGTGCGGCTGGATCGCATCCTCGACCGCCAGCGGATGCAGGCCGAACTCCTCCACCACGATCTGCATGTCCGCCGGACCCGGATCGAGCAGATCGAGCCATACCACCGAGCTGGGATCATCCTCGAGCAGGCCCTTGATCTCCTCCGCTGGAAAACCCTCGGAGAGCAGGCTGCCGCCCCGGTAGAGCCGGGTCCGGGTCGCGCAGGTGGGTGGCACCGCCTGGGACACGCTCGGCGCGGCGGGTCCTGGCGTCTGCGGATCGCCGGGCGCCTGCTCGGGGCCCGGCTGCTGAGCCTGAGCGGGCCAGTCGGGCCCGGGCTGCGGAGTCACAGCTGCTCAGCATGCCATTCCGCACGTGACCAGTGGCACGCGAGCCAGGGCCCCCGAGCCGGACTCAACCCGGGGACCGCGTTGTTGCACCCGCAGTCATGCATACCGCCCGTGCCCCGCGAAGGTGGCTTCCCGCCCGCGTTCTGATCACCCGCTCCGCGCTGGCCTTCCAGCACGGGCGGGCGATCGCGGCCCGGTGTGAGGCGCTGGGCGTGCCGGAGATCGACCTGCTCAAGGGCGATCGGTTGCCGCCGATCCGGGAAGCGAGCGAGCGCGCCAGCTATGCCGCGGCCAAGCGCACCCTGGCCGTGACGGTGGCGCCGCCGGGCCAGCGGCGGTTGCAGCCCATCCCGCCCAGCGCCGACTGGCGGTTCGACCTGGCCCAGGGCTGCCCGGCGCACTGCCAGTACTGCTATCTGGCCGGCTCCCTGACCGGGCCGCCGATCACCCGGGTCTACGCCAACCTGGAGGAGATCCTGGCCGGCCTGGACACAGCGGTCGGCCAGGGCCGGGTCACCACCGGCAGCGCCACCCGGGACGGCGAGGGCACCACCTTCGAGGCGTCCTGCTACACCGATCCGCTCGGGATCGAGCACGTCACCGGTTCCCTGTCGGCCGCGATCACCCACTTCGGGCGCCACGACTGGGCCGGCCCGGTACAGCTGCGCTTCACCACCAAGTACGACGACGCCGGGCCACTGCTGGCCGCTGATCACCGGGGGCGCACCCGGGTCCGGATCTCGGTGAACGCCGCCAGGGTCGCGCAACGGTTCGAGGGCGGGACCGCACCGGTGCCGGCCCGGCTCGGCGCCGCCCGCCAGCTGGCGCTGGCCGGTTACCCCGTCGGGCTGGTGATCGCGCCGATCATGCCCGTCGAAGGATGGCGGGCGGAGTACGAGGACCTGCTGGTTCAGGCCGCCGCCGCGCTCGGCGGCATCCCCGGGATCGACCTGACCGTGGAATGCATCACCCACCGGTTCACCCCCGGCAGCAAGCAGACCCTGCTCGGCTGGTACCCACAGACCAAGCTGGAGATGGATGAGCAGGTCCGGCGGGAGAAGCGCGGCAAGTTCGGCGCGGTGAAGCACGTCTACCAGCCGGAGACCATGCGCGCGTTGCGTTCAGGTCTCGAAGGACTCCTTCAGCAGCACCTTCCTCGGGCCCGGTCGTTGTACTGGACCTGAAGCCGGGCGCCAGGACGGTCAGCGATCTTCGAGCAGCGGCCGGGCCGGCCGGTAGGGCACGCCCTTCTTCCGCGCCGCCATACCGGAAAGTGCCTCCAGCACAACTCGATTGCCTAGCGCAGCGGTGATCTCCGCATGGTCGTAGGGCGGTGACACCTCCACCACCTCCACCCCGAGCACGGGTAGCTCCACGCAGATCCGGCGTACGCAGTCCAGCAGCTCCCGAGCTGAAAGGCCGCCCGGCTCAGGAGTTCCGGTGCCCGGAGCGTGGCCTGGGTCGCAGACATCGACGTCCACCGACAGATATACGCCGTCGCAGTCGTCCAGTGCGATCGTGAACGCCTCGGCCATCACCTCGTCGAGCCCCCGGGCCACGATCTCGGACATCTCGAACGAGCGCATGTGCTGCCCAGCCATCCAGTCCAGAACATCTGGCGGTGGCCAGTATCCGCGCAGCCCGATCTGGACGAACCGGTCGCCGCGGATGGCGCCGGAGTTGATCAGCTGACGCATCGGCTGGCCGTGGCCATGCAGGTGACCGAATTCGATCTCACCGGTGTCGGCGTGCGCGTCGAAGTGCAGCATCGACACCCGGCCGAAGCCGAAGTGCCGGGCCACGCCGGTGGCGTCCGGCAGCGCCACGGTGTGATCGCCGCCCAGGATCACCGGCACCGCACCGGACGCGGTGATGGTGTACACGGCGCTTTCGATGGCCTGGATGGAACTTTCGACGTCGCCGGAGTACATCTCGACGTCGCCGGCGTCCAGCACCTTCAGGTCCTGCAGGCCATCCACCCGTAGCGCCAGCGAAGGCCGGGATCCGTCATGCGGCAGGTAGTCCGTGGCCCGGATCGCCATTGGGCCGAACCGGGCGCCGGGGCGGTGCGACGTCCCGCCGTCGAAGGGTGCGCCGACGATCACCACGTCGGCCTCGGCGAACGACGCGGGGTCACTCAGATCACACCGCTCGACGCCGAGGAACGTGATGTCGGGGCCGAACATGGGGCCATACCTCATGCCGCTCATCCTGGCACCGAGCCGGACGGCTGGCAGCGATCAACCCCAGGACCAGCGCACGGTCAAAGTCACCGAGGCTTCCAGCGAACCTGGTTCGAGGGAGGTGTCAGCCGCGGTGGCCCGGGAGAACCGGAGCATCTCCGGGCCGGGGAACGGCGAAACCGGGCCGCTGCTCTCGTCCACCACCAGCACTGGTCCCAATGGCCGGCCGGCCAGCTGGGCCAGCTGGATCGCCCGGGCCAGGGCGTCAGCGAAGGCGGCCGCCCGGGCGGCGGCGAGCAGGGCCGAGGGGTCGGCATGTTCGAACGAGGTGCCGTCCAGGCGGGCCTGCTCGCCACCAGCTTCGATGCACTGAGTGAGGAGCGTTCCAGCTCCGGCCACCTGCTCGGTCCGGACCACCAGCGCGATCTCGGCGACAAAACCGTGGGGACGGCCCTGCTGGTCGTAGTCCTGGCGCAGCGAGACGTTCGGCGTGGTCAGGGACTGCGGTGACGCTCCCAGACCGGCCGCGACGTCCCGCATCCGGGTCAGTGCGGCGGAGGCGGCGTCCATCGCCTCGGACGGTCGCAGCCGGCTGGCCTGGGCGGCGAAACGAGCCACGAACAGATCGGGCGCGCCGCTGGCCCGGCCGGTCCCGGTCACCGCGATGCCACCGGCCTGATCATCGGATCCGGCGTGGTCTCTGGGGCCGGCCTGGTCCCTGGGTCCAGCGTGATCATTGGGCCCGGCCTGGTCACTGGGCCCGGCCTGGTCATCGAGTTCGGACACCGGCAGATCGTCGCAGATCGCGGGCGGCTGTGGCCGGCTCGGATCGGCGCCATACCTGCGCGGGGACGGCTGGACGGGCCTCCTCCACCACCTCCCGGAAGATCGACACGCTGATCTCCCGGGCCTGGGCCGAGGCGGCGCTGAACGGGATCGCGTTCGCGCCCGGGCGGATCGCGGCGGACAGGAACGAGGCGCCGAACGCGTGATAGGGCGCGAAGGCGGCCAGCCCGGCCTGCAGCGCGGCGGCCAGCCGGACCGCCAGCGAGCCGCCGTTGCTGAGCGCGCCGGGGGCGCGGGCAGCCGGTGCGGGTGGCGGCGCGGCGGGCGGACGACGGGCGGTCGAAGATCGGCACCAGCTTGCCGTCGCGGCCCGCCACGCCGACCCGCCAGCAGGCGAAGCCCGCCTCCGGCCCGCGC
>CALMAR010000250.1 GCA_937859855.1 uncultured Kineosporia sp. | reverse complement strand
GCTGAGCGCAGCGAGGGTGCGCTCAGCCTGATCGAGCGCGGCGGCCGCCGTGCGCTGACGTTGCTGCAGCATGTCCAGGGCGGCGGCCTGTTGCCGGGTGGCCGCGTCCGCAGCCGCGGCGCGACGACTGGCCACGGCGGCGGCGTCCGACTTCTGCTGCACCGCGGTCCGGGTGTCCGCCAGCACCGAGCTCATGATCCGGGTCGCAGTGGAGGCCCGCCACAGGGCGTCGTCCGGGGAGCCAGCGCCCAGCACTGACGCCACCACCGTCGCCGTCCCCCCGGAGGCATAGACGTCCAGGATCTGGCGCTGCTGGCGAGCCTGAACCTGTTCCCGCTGGTGAGCCGCTTCGACCCCGGTGACGTCCGCGCTGGCGGCGCTGGCGAAGGCTCCGGTGAGATCGCTCACCCCCTGGGTGACCTGTGCCGATGCCCGGTTGTAGCGGCCGAGCAGGGCGTCCACCTGCGCGGCGGCTGCGCGAGCTTGCGCCTTGGCCTGCCGCTGCGCGGCCTGCACCTGGTGAATGGAGGGGGCCGTCTGCGCCTGTCCGGCCGGAGCCAGCACCAGACCGAGCAGAATCAGACTGAGAAGGACCGGACCGAGTGCGGCGAATCGGACGAGTCGGTTCGGGTGACGACCCACCCTGCGGATATCGGACCGCCCGGCGGGACGCTTGACCTGCCAGACGCTGGATCACCTGGCATGGTGAACCGGTGGCGAACACCCGCAGTGGCCAGCCTTCGCAACGGCGCTGGCTGTTCGCCGATCAGCTGGGACCACACTTTCTGGACGACGATGAGCAGCCCGCCCTGCTGATCGAGTCCGGCGCCGTGTTCCGGCGCCGGGCCTTCCACCGCCGCAAGGCCCATCTGGTGCTGAGCGGGCTGCGGCATCGGGCCGCCGAACTCGGGGACCAAGCCGTGAGCGTCGCGGCCGGCACCTATGGCGAAGGGCTCGACGTTTACCGGAGCGGCCGGCGCCGCGAGGAGCTTTCTGTCTGCGCACCCACCACCTGGGCGGCCCGGCGGTTGGTCGGCGCGCTAGCGGACGACGGGCAGCTCAGGGTGGAACCGGCGCGCGGCTGGGCCGTGTCGCAGCGGCAGTTCGCGGGATGGGCCGATCAGCGCCGGGGCAAGCGGCTGCTGATGGAGGACTTCTATCGCGAGGTCCGGCGTCATCACGACCTGCTGGTCACCGCCCAGGGCGAACCCGAGGGCGGCCAGTGGAACTACGACCACGACAATCGTGAGCCGCCGCCCCGGGCCGCCTCCCTGCAGCAGGCCACCGGCATCGAGCCGCCGTGGTGGCCGGAGGAGGACGAGATCGACGACCGGGTCCGCCACGACCTGGATCGTTGGGAGCAGGACGGCGTCGAGTTCATCGGCGAGGACGGTCCCCGCCGGTTCGCGGTGACCCGGGCCGAGGCGCTGTCGGCTCTGGAGCATTTCGCCACCACCCGCCTCGACGGGTTCGGCCCGCACGAGGACGCCATCCTGAGCGGCGATCGCTGGATGGCGCATTCACTGCTGTCGGCGCCGCTGAATCTGGGCCTGCTCGACCCGGTCGAGGTGGCTGAGCGTGCGGTCCGGGCCTATCACCAGGGCCATGCCCGGCTGGCCAGTACCGAGGGCTTCGTCCGGCAGGTGGTGGGCTGGCGCGAATACGTCTGGCACACCTACTGGTACTTCGGGGAAGAATACCGGCACCGCAACGGCTTGAACGCGAGAACCGCTCTGCCGCAGTGGTTCTCCGATCTGGATGCCGATGGTGAAGTGCAGGCGCGATGCCTGGCCGATGCGCTGGCCAGTGTCCGCGAGGACGGCTGGGCCCATCACATCCAGCGGCTGATGGTGCTGGGCAACTGGGCCCTTCAGCGCGGCTACGACGTTGAGGCGATGACCGACTGGTTCCATCGCGCCTTCGTGGACGGCTACGACTGGGTGATGGTGCCGAACGTGGTCGGGATGGCGCTGCACGCGGACGGCGGCGCGATGATGACCAAGCCTTATGCGGCGGGCGGCGCCTACATCAATCGGATGAGCGATCATTGCCGTGGCTGCCGCTACGACCCCAAGCCGCGGCTGGGGTACCGGGCCTGCCCGTTCACGGCCGGTTACTGGGCCTTCCTGGCCCGCAACGCCCCGGCCTTCGGCAACAATCACCGGATGCGCCAGCCGATGAACGGGCTGGCCCGGCTGTCCGACCTGGATCAGGTGGTGGCGCAGGAGCGCCGCCGCGGCTCGGCCGCACCTTAGGCTGAACCCTGTGCTGGAGCCGGTGGTGGTCAGCGATCCCGCTGATCCGCGGCTGGCCGACTACCTCGGCCTGACCGACGTCGCCCGGCGCAGCCGGCGCGAACCCGTCGCCGGGCTGTACATGGCCGAGGGGGAGAAGGTGATCCGCCGGGCCCTGGAGGCTGGGCATCGGCCCCGGTCGCTGCTGCTGTCGCCGCGCTGGCTGGAGCCGATGGCGGACCTGGTCACGCGGTTCGGGATCCTGGGCGCTCCGGTGTACACCGGGCAGCCGGAGGTGATCGAGGCCCTGACCGGCTTCCATGTGCACCGGGGGGCGCTGGCCTCGATGCACCGCCCGGCCCCGGTTCCGCTGCCGGTTCTGCTGAAGGGACCAGCCCGGCTCGTCGTCCTCGAGGACATCGTCGATCACACCAACGTGGGCGCGATCGTCCGGTCGGTGGCTGGGCTGGGCGCCGGCGCTGTGCTGGTCACCCCCCGCTGCGCTGACCCGCTCTATCGCCGCGCCGTGCGAGTGTCGATGGGCACCATCTTCCAGGTGCCCTGGGGGCGCATCGAGCCCTGGCCAGCCGGAACTTCTCTGCTCCGGCAGGCCGGCTTCGTGGTGGCCGCCCTCACCCTGGCTCCGGACGCCACTCCTCTGGACGAATTCGCCCAACAGGCGCCGGCCCGGGTGGCGCTGGTCCTCGGCACCGAGGGGACCGGCTTGAGCAAGGAAACGATCGAACAGTGCGATGTCTGCGTGTCCATCCCGATGACCGGGGGAGTGGACTCGCTCAACGTGGCCGCGGCAGCCGCGGTCGCGCTGTGGGCACTGCGCTGATCTCCTGGGTCAGATCAGCTGGCCTGGCGGCCCAGGGACTCGCCCGGCAGGGAGAGGTCCGGGGCGCACCAGTCCGCCGAGCTATCGGCCCGCAGCCCCTGCAGCACGGATGTGCAGATCGAGTCCAGCTGATCCACCTGGGCGGCGCTGAGCCGGTCGAACAGGTGCCGGCGCACCCCCTCGACGTGTCCCGGGGCGGCTGCCTCCAGGGCGGCGAAACCCTCATCGGTGAGGACCGCGAAAGCGCCCCGCCGATCGGTCGCGCATTCTTCCCGGCGTACCCATCCGGTCTGGGTCAGCCGCGAGATCGCGTGCGAGAGCCGTGACCTGGACGACTCGGACGCCGAGGCCAGCTCACTCATCCGCAACGAACGGCCCGGCGCTTCGGACAACCGGACCAGAATCTCGTAGTAGGCGTGCGGCAATGACGAATCACGCTGCAGTTCACGGTCGAGTTGGGCGGCCAGCAGGTGGGTCATGGCCAGGAAGGCACGCCAAGCACGCTGTTCGCGCTGGTCCAGCCACCGGGTTTGCTCCACCACCCGAGCTTACTCGTCAATCAGATTGCTGTGGCTGACGCCTTGATGTGGCCGGCCCGGATGTGGCTGACGCGTGCGTTCGCCTAGTCCCTGCGCCCGGCCCGGATCCGGGCCAGGATGAAGATCGCCTCGACGCCGTCCTTCCAGGTGATCTTCTTGCCCTGGGACCGGGTACGGGCCCGGTAGCTGATCGGCACCTCGTAGGGACGGATACCCCGGTGCAGCAGCTTGCCGGTGATCTCCGCCTCCATGCCGAACCCGTTCGAACGGATGTCGAGGTCCCGGTACAGCCCGACCGGCATCAGCTTGAAGCAGGTCTCCAGGTCCCGGATGTAAGCGTTGAACAGAATGTTGGCGGCCAAGGTGATCGCGTGGTTGCCGACCACGTACCAGAACGAGTAGGCCGAGTGACCCGAGAAGCGCCGGGTGCCGAACACGACGTCGGATTCCTTCTGCAGCACCGGAACCAGCAGATCGGCGATCTCTTCCGGGTGGTACTCGAGATCGGCATCGCAGGGGATGACGTAGTCCCCGGTGGCGTGCGCCGCCGCGGTCCGGATCGCCGCGCCCTTGCCCTGGTTCTGTTCGTGCCTCAGCACTTGCAGGGCTGGATGCGAATAACCCTCCAGAATGGCCGGCGTCTCATCGGTGCTGGCGTCGTCCACCACCAGGAGTTCGAACTCGCAGGGAAGTTCGAGCGCGAGGACCCGGTCGAGCACGGCGCTGAGCGTGCGCTCCTCGTTGTAGACCGGCATCAGAACTGAGATTTTCACAAACCGGAACGGTAACGGTCCGCCGACAGGATGAGAAACCGCTCATCTGAGCGGCCTAGAGTGTGCGCTCGTGGTGACTCCCGCCGCCGAACGCATGGTACGAGTGCGTAGCCGGCTCACAGTGAGCGCCGAAGTACTGGCTGCGGCCGTTGTCTCTGCCCTGACCACCGTGGCAATGAACTGGTCCCTAGTGATCCGGCTGAACCGGATTCCGGGCACTGGCGTCGACCCCCTGATCGAGCTGTGGTCCCTGGCCTGGTCTGCGCACGGGTTGTCGCCGGCCACGCCGGGCGGGGTCTTCGACGCCAACGCCTTCTATCCGGCGCAGAACACCTTGGCCTTCACCGACTCGTTGCTTGGATTCGGGCCGCTGGCCTGGCCGTTCGGGCCTCAGCGGGCGATGCTGGCGTTCAGCCTGATCTTCCTGCTCGGCTCGGCGCTGAGCTCGTTCGGCGGTTATCTGCTGGCCCGGCAGCTGGGTGCGAACTGGGCCGGGGCGGCCGTGGCAGGGGCGGCGTTCGGCTACCCCGTCTGGAGACTGGGCCAGATCGGCCACCTGCATGTGATCAGCACCGGGCCGTTCGTGCTGGCTCTGGCCCTGCTGGCGCGCGGGCACGGGTTGCGCTGGCGGCCGGTCAGTGCGGCCCGGCGCCCGGG
>CALMAR010000249.1:5189-9680 GCA_937859855.1 uncultured Kineosporia sp. | reverse complement strand
GCTAGCACACCGTCGCGCCAACGTCGACCATGCGGGCGCGACGGTGTGCTAGCAGATGACGCCTCGGGGACCTGTTGCGTGCCGAGGAAGGCGAGTGACCGAGGCTCCGCGGGACGGCCCGGGCGGACGCAACGTCAACGGCCCGCGACCGGTGTCACTGACGCACCCTGCAACAGGGTGTCGAGCAATCGGTCCGCCAGGTCAGGTATCTCGTTGGCCCCCGACTCGAGAAGCGCCTGGAACAGCGGGGCAAGCACCATCGCTGCCGCGACCTCGACGTCAAGGTCGGTCCGGAGTTCACCTGTCTTGGCACCCTCGTGCAGCAAGTCCTGCAACTCCTCGTGACGCGGGGTCAAATACTGCGCGCGAAGAGTGGCGATCAGGGCCGGCCGGTGCTGAGAGTCGGCGAAGAGGCCTCGAAGGATGGGCCCAGCGGGCCCGGCGTGATATTCCCGCTCGGCCTCGATGAAGCCGCGGACCCGGTCGACGATCGACGCTCCACCTGGAACCGCCGGCCATCCGTAGGCGGCCATCATCATGTCCAACGCCACGTGCGCCCGGTTGTCCCACCACCTATAAATGGTCGTCTTGCTGACTCCCGAGGCGCCGACAAGCCGGTCGACGGTGAAAGCGGTGTAGCCACCAGCGTCGATCAGGTCACGAGTGGCGTCCAGCACCTGCTGACGGACCCGCTGGCGAGGACCCCGGAGACCGGGCGCGCCAGGCCCAGGGCCCGCTGTTCTGAACTCCATCACGCACCAATTATCACGCAACCCTCGACAAGAAACGATACGGTACGTATCGTTTAGGTACGGTCCACGCGAATCGCTATCCGGTTCCGTGGCCTGTTTGGACAAAACGGCTACCTGCCCGACAGATGAGAGAGCACCCACATGACGTTCGAAAGCCTGGAAGCAAAGCTGCAGCGGATCGGTGACCCGGTGCAGATGCTGCGGAACTCGCCCACCAGACGGTTCCAGTACGACTACCGCGACATCTGCACCAACTGGCAGGACGAACAGACCGGGTGGGCCACCACCGCTACCTTGTTCGACCAGTCGCACCACATGACGGACGTCTACATCAAGGGTCCCGATGTGGACCGGCTGCTGGCCGCGACCGGCACCAACAGCTTCAAGACGTGGGAGCCGAACAAGGCGAAGCACTTCGTCACCTGCACACCCGAGGGCCAGATGGTCGGCACGGCGGTGCTCTTCGGACTCGAGCCGCACCACGTCAACATCGTCGGACCGACCGCCGCGGCTAACTGGGTCACCTACCAGGCCGAGGTCGGCGGATACGACGTCGAGATCAGTCGCGACGAACGAACCGCTGACCAGCCGCCCGGGGGCAGCCGTCAAACGTATCGGTTCGAGATCGAGGGGCCAGCAGCGAGCCGCATCGTGTCGAAGGCCAACCACGGCGACATCGGGGAGAACAAGTTCTTCAGCATGACCCGGTTCGAGCTCGCCGGTCGGCCGGTGCGCGCACTTGTCCACACCATGGCCGGCGTTCCGGGTTCGGAGTCCATGGGCTTCGAGCTGTTCGGGCCGGTTGAGGACCGGGAAGCCGTGTGGAACGCCCTGGTCGATGCCGGGGATGAGTTCGGGCTCGTCCTGGGCGGGGCCATCGCCTATTACACCGGGTCGGTCGAGGCCGGTTATGGAGCGCAGCCCACCCCGGGGATCTACTCCTCGCCCGAGCTGAAGGCCTATCGCGAGTGGCTGAGGGGGGACGGTTATGAGGGCAAGCTGTCGATCGGTGGCAGCTACGCCTCGGACTCAATCGACGACTACTACTTCACCCCGTTCGACTTCGGCTACGGCCACCTCGTCAAGTTCGACCACGACTTCATCGGCCGAGAGGCGCTCGAGGCTCAGAAGGACCTGCCTCACCGCAAGAAGGTCCAGCTCCGCTGGAACGACGAGGACGTGACTCGCGTCTACGCCAGCAGTCTGTTCGGAGGCGAGAACCGCGCGAAGTTCTTGGAGACCCCTCTGTCGCGCGAGGCCCGGGTCATCGCCGACGCGGTGATGTCACGAGACGGCCGGCACATCGGCCTCTCGACCCTGCGCGGCTACACCGTCAACGTCGGTTCTTGGATGTCCACTGCCTTTGTGGAGGCCGAGGAGGCCGTCGACGGCTCCGAAGTGGTCCTGCTGTGGGGGGAGGAGGACGGTGGGACCAGGAAGTTGACGGTCGAACGCCACAAGCAGACCGAGATCCGGGCGACTGTCCACACCAGCCCGCTCGGCGTCAAGTAGGGCGCCGAAACGCCGGGACCGGAGCTCTGCGTGGCTGGACCGAGCCCCGCGAAGGGATCGCCCCGCAGAGCCCGCCGGGGCCAGTGCCCACCAGGCGCGGCACCGCTCAGGCGCACGGACACCTCTTAGCACGCGCCAGTGCGCGGGCCGGTGTCGTCCAGGAAGGAACCCGATCTTGACCCAACCCGACGCCTCGCAACCTGCTCCCACAGTGCCGGCCGACCGCCGCAACCTCGCCCGCCTCCTGGTCGAGGGCGACGACCATCCCGGCATCGTGGCTGCGGTCTCTGCGACCCTGGCCGGCCACCACGCGAACATCGTGTCGTTGAACCAGTACTCCACCAATCCCGCGGGCGGTCACTTCTTCCAACGCACCGTCTTCGATCTTCCGAACCTGGAAGCAGCGCTGCCCTCTCTTGAGAACGACCTGAACGATGAGATCGGGGCAGGGCTGGGCCTGCGTTGGAGTCTGCACCGGGTGGCAGAGACAAAGCGGGTGGCCATCTTCGCGTCGAAAGCCGACCACTGTCTCGTCGAGCTGCTGTGGCGCCAGCGTCGCGGAGAACTTGACATGAACGTCACGATGGTCATCTCGAACCACCCGGATCTCGCCGACGACGTCGAACAGTTCGGCGTGCCGTTCTTCCACGTGCCGGTCACCAGTGGCAAAGCCGAAGCCGAACACCTGCGACTGCTGCGCGGCAAAGTCGACTTCATCGTGTTGGCGCGCTACATGCGGATCCTTTCGGCGGAGTTCATCGAGGCCGCGGCGGTCCCGATCATCAATATTCACCATTCCTTCCTTCCTGCCTTCATCGGTGCGGGGCCCTACAAGAAGGCCAAGGAGCGCGGCGTCAAGCTCGTCGGCGCCACCGCGCACTACGTCACCGCGGACCTCGACGCAGGACCGATCATCGAACAGGACGTGGTCCGCGTGAGCCACGCCGAGACCACGGAGGAACTGACCCTGCTGGGCGCCGATGTCGAGCGGCTGGTCCTGGCCCGCGCAGTCAAGTGGCACTGCAAGGACCGCGTCATCCGCTACGGCAACCAGACGGTGGTGTTCAGCTCGTGACCGCCGAGATCATCGACGGAAGGTTCGTAGCCGCTCGGTCGCGCGAAGCCACCGCAGCGCGGGCAGCCGCCTTCACAGAGCGAACCGGGCGTCGCCCAGGGTTGGCGACCGTATTGGTCGGTCACGATGCAGCGAGCGCCGTCTACGTCGCCAACAAACGCAAACTCGCCCGTGAAGCGGGCATTGAGGACTACCACCGGCACCTCGACGGCGACGTGACGACCAGCGAGGTCGCGCGCCACCTCGAGGACCTCGCCGAGGACGATTCCGTGTCGGGCATCCTGCTTCAGCTCCCGCTGCCACCACCGTTGGCGGCTCGGACCCTCCTTGAACTGATACCTGTCGCGAAGGACGTCGACGGTCTCACCACGTCGAGCCAGGGCCGCCTTGCGACCGGCAGGAGTGGGTTGCGCCCGTGTACGCCCTCGGGCGTGATGGAGCTCCTTACCGCAAGCGGAACGGAGCTCGCCGGCGTCGAGGCGGTGGTCGTCGGACGCTCAGAGCTGGTCGGCCGTCCCATGGCCCAACTACTCCTCCAATCGGACGCCACGGTCACGATGGCGCACTCCCGGACGCGCGACCTGGCCTCCGTCACTCGGCGCGCCGATGTCCTCGTCGCGGCGGCCGGGGTTCCCGGCCTGATCTCGGGCGACCACATCAAGCCGGGCGCCACCGTCATGGACGTCGGAATCCACCGCACCGATGGCGGGCTCGAGGGCGACGTCGACTTCGACGCGGCGAGCGCGGTGGCCGGTGCCATCACTCCCGTACCCGGCGGTGTCGGCCCGATGACGATCGCCATGCTCTTGGCGAACACGGTGACGGCGGCCGAGCTGGTCCTCGACACCACATCGAGCGGCGCCTGCATGAAGGACGCGGGGGCCTCACCATGTCCGAGATAGCGACGAGCCGACAGTGGGACTACCGCAAAGCCCTTATGGGGGTGGGTTACGAGGTGCTCCCGTTCCGCGGGACGTTCGAGAACGTCCTCGAGCACGTCCCCTTGGAGATCCCCCTGACCGTCACGGCCTCGCCCCAGAAGGGGCTTGAGGCCACGGTCGACCTCGCCACGCAACTCGCCACCGCGGGGTACCGGGTCGCGGCGCCCCCCACCGCGCCACCACCTCTCCAGAACCCGGCTCCGTCGGTGTT
>CALMAR010000249.1:0-5179 GCA_937859855.1 uncultured Kineosporia sp. | reverse complement strand
GTCGGTCGAGACCGTCGGGCAGCTCGACGAACTGCTGACCCGGCTGCGCGAGGCGCAGATCGACGGGCTGTTCATCGTGGGCGGGGACGGGACCGAGCAGGGGCCGTTCGTCAATGCCCTCGGGCTGTTGCGGCACATCCACCAGTCCGGCCACCACTTCGCCGACATCGGAATAGGGGGTTACCCGGACGGTCACGCGCTGATCGAGGAGCAAGCACTGATCGCCGCCCTCGTCGAGAAGGCGCCGCTCGCCAACCACATCACCACCCAGATGTGCTTCGACGCCTCGAAGATCCGGGCCTGGGCCCGGACCCTGCCGAGCAAGGGCGTCGACCTTCCCGTGCGCGTTGGCGTGCCCGGCGCGGTGAGTAGGCAGAAGTTGGTCCGGATCTCTGCCTCGATCGGCATCCAGGACTCCGCCAGGTTTCTCCGAAAGCAGCGAGAGCTGCTGCGCAAGTTCTTCACCCCCGGTGGGTTCCACCCCGGCGGGTTGGTCCGAAAGCTGGCCCCCGAGGCGAGTCCGGGGACACCTGATTCGCCGATCGCTGGGTTCCACCTGTTCACGTTCAACGACCTGAAGGGGACGGAGGAGTGGCGCCAGGGCGAGCTCAATCGGCTGGGTGACCGAGGCGCGTACCGAGCAAGTACAGAGTCCTGAGCAGCCGAGCCCGGTAGAGAACGCGTTCCTCACCTGGCTGATGGGCCACCCCGAGGAACAGGTCGGCCACGACCCGACCATGCTGGGCGACGACGTCGGCCACCTGGACGCGCTGATCCGACACCTGATCGGATCGTTCTGGCAGATCGACCTGTTCGGAGGCGTCCCCGCATGACCAGGGAAGACCCGACCACCCCGACCAGTGACTCGACCGGCGAGCCGGTCAGGTTGGAGACGCTCGTGCGCGACGTCGTCCATCAGGTCGGCGTGCCGGACTGGGAGAATGAGGTGCGGCGCGTCGTCCGCTTCTGCGCGACCTGCGGTGAAGCGTGGGAGCGGGTGACGAGAATCGAACCCGCACTGTCAGCTTGGGAACGAGATTGCTCAAGCGAATCGAGCTGGCCGCGAGCACGTGGGCCGATCCTCGGCCTGCCCCCTGCTGCCCGTGATTGCGCCTTGATTTGCCAGTGGATCGGGCACGCAGCGGGCACGGTCCTATCTTCGTGGGACGCTAGGGGAGCGGCTCGTGACGTGCACGCCAGCGGGCGTGTTGGCGGATGTCCTCGTCCGGATCGTCGACCTGTTGCTCGGCCAAGTCCGCGTCGTAGTGCGTGCTGGCGGTGACCCAGAACCGCACGTTCGCGGACCGTTCGCGCGCAAGTCCTTCGATGACGTCGCGAGGTGTCGATCCTGCTGTCGCGGCTGCCGCCCTCACCTCTGCTCGGGAGTCGGCGGCAAGCCTACGCAGCAGAGCCTCCCCGATGTGGTTGGACTGGGCCACGGCGGCGCGGACGTCAGCTGCTGGGTCGACCGCAAGCCGCTCCAGCACTTTGGGCGACGATGTGGACTGCGCGAGTTGTCGTCGGGCTTGGCGATGTGGGTGCCTCAGCAGGGCTTCGACGACGGTGGCGGAAAGCATGTCGCCCAGTTGTCCAACCGCCTCGGCGGTGTCGTCGTGGGGTCCCGCCAGTGCCGCCAGGTGCACGCTCGTGTCCGCGGATGGGTTCTGTGTTGCCGACCAGCGCGTCACGAAGTCAGCGTCCTTGAGGAGAACGGTCAAGGCGTCGACCGGTGCGGCGAGGTTCTTGGCCAAGATGCGTCGTACCTTCCGGTCCGGGTCTCTGACCAGCGCGGAAACGGCACCGCCATCAAGATCGGTTCGGTCCGCTACAACGAGCCGGACTCTTGCACTCGGATCGGAGCAATATTCAAGCTGTTCTGCGGCGGTGAGCCCTCTGGCTGCCGCAGCTGTCGCCCGTTTTGCGACGGTCGGCGCTCTCGTACTCACGAGGGCATCTTGACTGACGATCCCGATCTACGGGACGATCAAGCGAAGTCGTTCGAAAGACCTCGAAACGTCCGGCCCCGAACCCGCTGAGTTCCGAGCCACAATGGCGGTTGGTGGTCGACATGCCCGGTGACCTGCGGCGGAAGGTCTCGGCGGCCGGTGTCGGTCGTGGTCGTTCGGCGCCCTGGTCGTGGCGTTTCGTGTCCCTAAAGAGTCCCTTGGACGTTGTCGCGTCGTCGACTTTCGCGAGCGGCGATGTAGGTGATCGCAAGGAGGACTGTGAAGGTGCCGATGGCGAGAAAGGTCACGCCCAGCGGCCACAAGCCGTCGTTCTCTACGTCGTTGGAGGCGTCGATGGAGGCGCCCACGGTCAGCATCACCGTGCAGCCAATAGCACCGGCCAGCGACCGACTGACCCAGCCGACTGCTGCGGCGATGAGCGCCATCACGGCACTGAATCCAACGACCTGCCAGGCCTCATAGGGACCGTGCAGATTGCCGTCAGGCCCCAGCACCTTCTTATGGTCCCAGCCGAGAAAGGCCATGTAGGCAGCCAACGTGGCCACGGCCGAGATGATCAAAGCCGCTATCGCGCTGACCACTCGGCGGATCATGCCGCCAACCTAGGCCGCTCCGCGGGTCACCGCGGTGACCTTCCGATTTTCAGCCGCTCTTACGGCGTTCAGGCCGGTTCCGAAGTGATCGTCTTGTGCTTAGCGAGCGGACTCCTCGTCCGAGGAGGTCCGAAGGCGGTCGATCCGGTTGCTGTCAATCGCTGCTGTCAGCAACACCATGCTAAGTGTGGGGCCGGTGTCGCGCTGCAGGACCATGGCATCCTCGTCAGGTGGGACCGGATGCGATCTGGGACAAGATGTCGGCGGCCGCTCTACGGCTGTCTGATCAGTACTGCAAGGGCGACACATTGAAAGTGATCGCAGACCGCCGGTCCACGGGATTGCTCACCGTTTCGGAGGGCCTGGCAGTTCGGGACGATTGGACCGATGTCTTTGAGCCGATTCGCCAACGGCGCATCTTGCGCGAACGCTGGAACGACGTGCAGACACTCGAGCAGGCGGCCGAGAGTATCGAGATATTCCTTCGAGAGCGACCAGACCAGTGCCCTTCGGGCGATGACAGATGAGCTGGTACGCCTGGAGCGGGCGACAAAGATCGAACCCCCATGACCAGCTTGGAAGGACGCGCACGCCCGAGACGTTTTGCTGTTTGGGCTCACGCTCGTGCCCGTGACTGCCCGCAAGTGGGTGTTGGCCGGCAGAAGTCGCACGTAGGTTGCACGGGCGTGTCTAGCCGCATCTAACTCCGCCGTTGTCTTCGTCCACTTCGGCGAGCTACCCAAAGAGCGCTGGCAGCGATCTGGCCTGAGGTGCCGTTGGCTCTCGCAAGGCAATACCGTAATAGCTCTTCTTCATCCCGGCAGGGCACGTCGCCAGGATCGAGAATGTCCACCCTGCTGTCGGTCGCCGACACGACCATGGCGAGAGATGCTTGCTGATCTCCGTGTACGTCGAAGTACACCAGGCACATGGCGCTGTTTGGCTCGTCGGCAAACTGGAAACTTGACTCCACCCCGGCTTCGTCGAGGCGGACGCGTAGCCGTCGGACCAGCTGCTCAGCTCGCACTCGATCGGCTTGCACTTCACCCTCCCCCACTAGGCCCCTTACCCCTTCATCGGGATGAATCGCCGACTTCCTGAGGCTGGACGTTGCCTCGTTCATCCGGTCGTACATGGTCGTGGCGGCCGTAGACGATCGACTGATCAGGATGAACCCCTGCCGCATCAAGGGCGCTTCCGTCGAGCGTTCCCCGGAGCGGCCAGTGCTTACCGTGGCCGAGGTCTACGCCGTCGCGGGAGCCATGCCCAAGCGTTACCGCCTCATGGTCCTGCTGGCGACCTTCTGCTCCCTGCGATTCGGCGAGCTGGCGGCTCTGGATCGCGGATCCGTCGATGCAGAAGCTGGCTACGTGCACGTCCGCCGTGCCGTTGTGGAGCTGGCCGACGGATCGTTGGTGACAGGTTGGCCGAAGACGAACGCCGGGCGCCGCGTGGTCGGCATCCCCGAGGGCCTCCTGCCGGAGGTGGTAGCCCACCTCGCTGAATTCACAGGGGACAGGCCGTCGTCGCTCGTGTTCGTCGGCCCTAAGGGTGCGCCGATGCGACGGAGCAACTTCCAGACCTACTGGACCGATGCCGTTGAGGCGGCCGGGGTCAAGGACGTGCACTTTCATGATCTGCGGCACACCGGGAACACCCTCGCGGCGCAAGCGGGCGCAACCTTGCCGGACCTCATGGCCAGGATGGGTCACGCCAGCACCCGCGCAGCAATGATCTACCTGCACACGACATCCACTCGTGACCGGGTCATCGCGGATCGGTTGAGCACGCTTATTCCGCCAACCGATCGGGCACGTAACGGGCACGAGGAGGCCGAATCAACAACGGGGCCGAACGATGCGTGAAGATCAAATCACCGCTGAGCTGCGGCGGAGCGTGGGAGCGGGTGACGAGAATCGAACTCGCACTGTCAGCTTGGGAAGCTGATGTTCTACCATTGAACTACACCCGCGACCGGCCAGGGCGGCAGCCCGGCCGAGCGCCGCACAGCCTACCAAGCCGGGCCGGCCGCCGCCGCGATAGGGCGGGATGGCAGCAGGCCCTACCGGTGCGTAGGGTCACGTCGTGACCTCCAGGATCGTGATCTTCGGCGCCACCGGCTACTCCGGGCAGTTGACTGCGAAGGCGCTGGTCGAGCGGGGGCAGAAGCCGGTGCTGGCCGGCCGCAGCAAAGCCCGGCTCGAACGACTGGCCGATCGCCTCGGTGGCCTGGACCATGACGTCGCCGACGTCGACCGGCCGGAGTCAGTGAAGGCGCTCGTCGATCGGGGGGACGTGCTGCTCAGCCTGGTCGGCCCGTTCGCCCGGTGGGGGCAGCCCGCCGTCCAGGCCGCGGTGGGAGCGGGCGCGCACTACCTGGACTCGACCGGGGAGCCGGCGTTCATCCGCGAGGTTTTCGAGGTTCACGGGCCACGCGCCGCGATGCAGGAGGTCGGCCTGGTGACCGCGATGGGCTACGACTACGTACCAGGCAACCTCGCCGCGGGCCTGGCGTGCCGGGACGCCGAGGGCGCGGCCCGGCGGGTGCACGTCGGCTACTTCGTCAGCGGCCCGACCAGCCCGGCGGCCCTGAGCGGGGGCACCCGGGCGTCCCTGACC
>CALMAR010000248.1 GCA_937859855.1 uncultured Kineosporia sp. | reverse complement strand
CGGTCACGGTGTTGCCCTTGTCGTCAGTGACCTCGCGGCGCTCGACCTGATTGAGTTTGTCGGTGATGGTCTGCGAGGTTCCGCAGGCGTGCACAGAGTTGGGATCGTACGGGCCGTCTGGAACCCAACCCGAGTCGGATGCCGCGGCCGCGGCGGCGATACCGCTGCCTGCGGTGAGAGCTGTGCACAACGCGACGCTCATCAGCCTGGTGAATGCACGAGTCATGAGAACCCTCTCACTATCGAAGACAGCCGCGAGACACCAGCGCGGCGTCTCCTACCGTTCTGCGTAGTCGACACCGCAATTAGCGAGTCGCTGTTTTCGGTGAGTCTGCACCAGTGGTCATAGGTTCGCATACCATTCTGATAAGAGACCTATTAATGGCTAAATGACCAATTTGCCATATTCGTAGCGCGGTGCCGACTCTGGCCACTCTCCGCACCGCCGCGACGAAGTCGTCCACGTCGGCCACCCGGTCCTTGAGCAGGTAGCCCATGCCGCCCTCACCCGAGGCCAGCAGTCGCGGGCGTAGAGGTGCTCGACGAACTGGCTGAGCACGAGCACCGGCAGCCCGGGGCGGCGGCGCCGCGCCTGCACCGCGGCCACCAATCCTTCATTGGTGAAGGTGGGCGGCAGGCGCACGTCGACCACGGCGACGTCGACCTGATCATCGCGCAGGGCAGCGGCAAGAGCGCCGGGTGAGTCGACGGCGGCGACGACGGCGAAGTAGAGCGCCGACTCGACGGCGGGCGGGGCGATGCCGCGCAGGTCCGAATGCACCTCGACCGGCACCGCCAGGTCAAGCGCGAGCGCCTCCAGAGCCCCATGCAGGCCTCGGTCGGCGAGCACCGGAGGATGCACGCTCTGCATCACGGCCCGCAGTTCGGCCAGCGCGGTCTGCGTTCCGGCCCGCGCCTCAGCCAGGAGTTCGGCCGCCGAGCCCGGGTCCCGGTGTAAAAGGCTCTCGGCCAGCCCGATGGTCATAGCCAGCGAGACCAGCCGCGCCTGGGCGCCGTCGTGCAGGTCCCGCTCGATCCGGCGCAATTCCTGGGCCTGGGTATCGAGGGCGCTGCGCCGGGTGCGGCTGAGTCGCTCGACGCGGCGGGTTAGTTCCTGCTCGCGGCGCCCGGGCGGATACGCCAGCAGCCATCCGTGGACGGCAACCAGAAGGCCCAGGACACCCCAGGCAAACACAGGCCAGAAGAAACCACCACCGGAGAAGACCCAGATGACCGGTTCGGCGACGGCCAGGACCCCGGAGAACGCGGCGTGCAACGCGAAACGGCGTCGCCGGCCAGGAGGCTGTCGCCAGGCCCAGCGCAGCGCGACCCCCTGCGCGATGACGAAACCAACAGCGAATCCGACCCACCTCACCTGCTCGACGGTACGGTCGCCAGCAGGACCTTGACCACCGGTCTGCACACCCTCCCCGCGTAGGTATTTCCCTACCGTGGGCTGTCTTTCATCACGCCTGCATCGGCAGCCTGCATCGGCAGCGGGAAAGCTCTTAACGGCCGGTCAGCTCAGCGACGAGCGGAGCGAACGTGTCTGCGACGTTGGCACCGAAGGCGAAGTAGGAGAGGCCGGTCTCCTCGCGTCGCCGGCGCAGCTCGTCGGCCGCCGCCGCCGGGTCCGGCGGCAGGTAGGCGAGGGAATCGGCCTCCCGCAACGCGGTGGTGTCGGTGTCGGGAGGAGCCATGAAGGGAGAGACGGTGTCGCCCACCACCGGAATGTGCATCGAGAGTTCGACGTCGCGGGTCGAGTGAAAGTCACGTATCCGCTGCACCACCGCGGCCCGCGTCTCCTCCGGCGCCATCGCGAAGGTGACGGTGTCCGCGATCTCAGCCGCCAGCGCCCGCGCCCTTGGGCCTATCACCGCCATCGCCACCGGCGTGTGGCCCGGTCCGGCGTCGAGTTCGCGCAGCGCGGCGACGGTCTCGCGCACCTGGTCCAGCCGCTGACCCGGTGATGGCACGGGCAGTCCCCGCTCGCGCAGCTCGTCCTCGATGCCGGGCCGGCCGACCCCGATGCCCATCTCGAAGCGACCCTGCGTGAGCACGGTCAGCGAGTGCGCTTCCCACGCGGTCAGCCAGGGCGCGCGAAAAGGGGCCGCATAGACCCAAGTCCCTACTCGCACGTCGGCGACGGTCGCCGCGACGGCCAGGGCTGGAGCGGGGGCCGGCTGCAACTGTGGAAAGTCGGGCATCAGCACCGTCGAATAGCCATGATCCGCGATACGGCGCACTTGCTCACGCCAGGTCGGCAGGTCCGGCAGGAACGGCGTCACCACACCGAAGCGAAACGCTCGGGCCCCGGAAGCCTTGTCGGAAATCGTGTCGGTCATGTGTTTCTCCCATCCGATCCATCCGGTCCGGTCTCGTTCCGGCCCCTGCTGAGTGCGTCGGCGCGATCATTGCGCAGAAGTGGCAAGGGCTCGGGGTCCGGCCGGTTCTCAGCGAAGGCTGCCCCCTTCGAGCTCATCGTCGCGACCTTCGGTTCTCACTCTGCTCGTGACCGGCTCCGGGCGGTACCCCGAAGAAAGCCAGCGCGGGCAAGGCCCGGGCGACGAGAGGGCCAATGGAAGGCGCAAAGATCACTGTTCCGGCCCCGACGTCGCCACCGACTAGCCAGCCGATGCCGAGCACGGACAGTTCGATGGCACCGCGGCGGCAGCCGATCGTTCAGGTAGACGTACTCAGCGGTGCCCGCTACGAGGAATGACCGGGATCTCAAGGCTGGACGGTCGATCGGCTGTCCACGAGAGGATGGCCTTGCCCCTGGGGCTGGGTTTGTAATGAACCGGGAAGTGGCCGAAGAGCGGGTTGCGGGGTTGCGGGTATCGGCCGGCGACCAGCAGGCGCAAGCTGTCACCGGCGTGGAACAGGGTCGCTGAGGGGCTCAACGGGATGAGTGCTTCGACCTGCTCGTCGTCGTGAACCGGCTGCAGGGTGCGGAAGGTGTGTTCGGGCTGATGAGGTGTGCTGCGTCCGGTGTCGATCTCGCGGAGCGCCAGTCGCAGCCGGCCCTGTGCAACATGGTCGCGCCCGTACCCGTAGGAGCCGTTGAAGGGCACTGGCACACCGCGCGACCACTTCTCCACGCCCGCGAACAGCCTGGGGTCGGCGGCGCCATTGACGGCCACCTGCAGGCGTAGCGTCATGGGCCCGCTGAGCTCGGTGTCCTGATCGAATCGGTACTCGAACGCGGCGGCGTTGCCTCGCAGGTCGAAGGTGACACTGTCCCCTCCGTCAGGGCGCTCGCTCATCGTGCCGCCGGCGCCGAGATACAGAAGGCGCCAGTCGGTACGCGCCAGCGGCCACTCCTGCTCCTCACGCACCTGCGCGACGTGGTCGGCTCGGTCCCGGATCTCCAACCGCACCGGGGGCAGCGGGGCGACGTCACGTTCGCGAAGGTGCCGGTCGAAGAACGCGAGCTGGACCTGACGGCCCTGTTCACCGTAGAAGGCGGCCCACTTGGGCCCGCGATGGACATAGGCGTGCCGCTCGGTCGAGCCGGTCAGCTGGAAGGCTCGCATCGAGCCGCCACTGTGGAGGTTGCTATCGGAGAAGCTTGTGCAGACCAGCACGGGAATCGTGATCTTCTGCAGATCTGGAGTGATGGCCTCCCACCAGGTGTCTCGCAGTGGATGCCTGCGACGCTCGGCGGCGAAGTTGGTGTTGAGGCGGGCACTCCGGTTGGTGACCAGCAGCCAGACGCGGGCGAATCCGTCCTCGACGACACCGCCGGGGGTGAAGAAATCCCGGTAGGCGTCGGTGAACCCTTCCCACGGGCAGATCGCTTTCAATGCGGGCGGGTTCAGAGCGGCGACCTTGTACTGGGAGAGGGCGAGATAGGACACACCCAGCATGCCGACCCGGCCGGTCGACCAGGGTTGGGCCGCGGCCCAGGCGATGACCTGAGAGATGTCGTCCGCTTCCTGCTCGGACAGCAGATCGCCGCGTCCCCCGGAACGGCCGCCACCGCGGGTGTCGAGGTTGATCACCGCGTAGCCCTCCTGCGCCCACCACGCCGGATCGGGGGCCTCCCAGCTGGTCTGGTCGGAAATCCTTAGCGGCTCGGGCTGGTTCATGATCCGGAACTGAGGGTTCAGCGACCACCGGCCGCCCTTCTTCGTGGGCAGCCGGTCCTTGCCGTACGGGTGCGCCGACAAGATCACCGGGAAAGGGCCCGCCCCCGCGGGGCGAAAAAGGTTCAGACGCAGGACAACTCCGTCACGCATCCGCACCGGCACGTCCTCCTCCTTGATGACGTCGCCCGGCATCGGATAAACGGTGACCGGAGGGCGCATTGCTGCGCGGACCCGCTTGCGTGCGTACGCGAAGCCGCCAGGACGGTGCCACGGCTGGTCGAGCGCGGTGTTCTTCACGGCCCTGCTCCTATGGATTTGAGTGTCGCTCACCGTCGGACTTCGCACCACGCGCAAGGGGCTTCTCGGGGCCTACGTCGCGCGAGACCTTGGCCGCGCGGGCCCGTGCAGGATGTGGGTCAGCGCCGGCCCGAGCCGTGCGACTATTTCATCAGGACTCATCGATGCCATCGGTTCGAGGGCGAGGATGTACCGGCTGAAGATCACACCGGCGATCTGGCCGCTGAACAGGCCGGCCCGTTGATGCGCGTCGATGCCCCCGAGCCGGGCCGCTAACTTGTCGACCAGTTCGGACTGCAGGCCACTGCGCACCATCATGCCCAAGGCCGGATCACTGACGGCGCCGTGCAGGGCCGCCCGGAGCGGCTGGCCCGCCTCGGGCTGGTCCCAGGTGGCGATCACGGCTCGCAGCGCCCGCGGCCCGAGTGTGTCCAGGTCGCCGTCGAGTAGTTCGTGCAAGACGTCAGCAGGGTTAACGATGAGCTGCAGTACCGCTGCGAAAAGACCTCGCTTCGAGCCGAAGTGGTAGCTGATCAGGGCGACGTCGACCTCGGCGTCCGCGGCGATCGAGCGCAGTGTGACCGACTCATAGCCTTCGCCCAGGAAGCGGCGCCGGGCGATGGCAAGGATGTGGCCTCGAGTATCGGGCTTGCCGGTGCGACGCCCGCGTCCCTGAGCTGAATTCATCATGGTTGAGATAGAGTAGCTCCGCTCCTCATCGTGGGATCCATTGCCATCCCTCACCCAGGAGCCAGGATGTCCGCGTTAGCCCTTCAATCACCGCCAGGCCCGGCCGCCGTCCCGGTCAGGCACTCATCCGTGCTTGCCGTCACCTGCCTCGCGCTCGGCACCGTCGTCGCCGCGATGGCCTCCCTCAACGTGGCGCTGCCGTCCCTCGCCTCCGGCACCCGGGCGAGCCAGACGCAGCTGTCCTGGGTGATCGACGCTTACAGCCTGGTGTTCGCGTCGGTGCTGCTGGTCGGGGGCGCACTCGGCGATCGGTTCGGCCGCCGCCGCGCCCTGCTCGCCGGACTGGTCATCTTCGCTCTCGGCTCAGCAATAGCGCCGTTCACCACCAGCGTGCACGCGTTGATCGGGCTGCGCGCCGTCCTCGGCGCCGGGGCGGCGCTGGTTATGCCTGCCACGCTGTCCACGATCACCAGCACGTTCCCCCGGGACAAGCGGGCCGCGGCCGTCAGCGTCTGGGCGGCGGTCGCCGGCGCCAGCGCGGTGGCCGGGCTACTTGCTTCTGGCTTACTCCTGGAACTGTGGTCCTGGCGCTCGGTGTTCGCGCTGAACGTTGTTCTGGCGACGCTCGCCTTCGCCGGAACGGCCGTCCTGGTGCCCGATTCGGCTGATCCGGAAGCACCGCGGATCGATGTCGCCGGGGCCGCGTTCACGGTCGCCGGGTTCGGCGCGCTGGTCTACTCCATCATCGAAGCGCCGGAACGTGGCTGGACCGATACCCGCACGCTGGCGGGGATCACGCTCGGGCTGGCCGCGCTGGCCGGATTCCTCGGCTGGGAACTGCGCATCCAGAACCCGCTGCTCAACCCCCGGCTGTTCGCCAAGCCGGCCTTCGCCGCTGGCACGTTATCCATCTGCCTGCAGTTCTTCGCCTTCTTCGGGTTCATTTTCGTGGCCATGCAGTACCTGCAACTGGTCCGTGGTGACAGCGCATTGCTCGCCGCCCTTAGCATGCTGCCGATGGCTGCGGCCATGATGCCGTGTGCGCGCCTGGTGCCGCTCGTCGTCCATCGGGTGGGTGCACGCTCATGCTGCATCGCCGGTCTGCTGCTGGTCACAGCCGGGCTGGTGGTGCTGTCCCGGCTGAACGGGGCCAGCTCCTACTGGCTCGTGGTCGCCGGCCTGGTACCGCTTGGTGCCGGTATGGGCCTGGCCATGACCCCGGCAACCTCTGCGGTCACCGACAGCCTGCCGCCCTCCCTCCAGGGCGTCGGCTCGGCGGTGAACGACCTGGCCCGGGAGTTCGGCGGTGCGCTGGGTATCGCCGTGCTGAGCAGCCTGGTCAGCACGACCTACCGCAACAACCTCACCCTGCCGGGCCTGCCCCCGGCGCTGGCTGAGCAGGCGCGCTCCTCGCTCGGTGTCGCGGCTCATCTCGGACAGCCCGTGCTGGCTCAGGCACAGTCGGCCTTCATCGCCGGGATGCACATCGCACTCCTGGGTGGTGCGGCGGCCACAGCCGTGGCGGCGGTCGCCGTGACCGTCCTGCTTCGCCCTGCCCGGCGTCCCGCTCGGCGCCCTGATCGGCATCCTGCTCAGATCACCAGACCGCTCGAAGGAGAACGGCGATGACCACGACACCTACTCAGCCACGGCGGCTGAACGGTGCCCAGACCTCGGGCCGCCAGTACCGCCACCTGAGCGAGCCGCGCTTCGGCATCGACCGGACCAACACCGTGACCATCCCAACCCGGGACGGCACTCTGCTGCACGCGGACGTCTTCCTTCCCACCACCAGGAGCTCACGCACGACGCAGAGCCCGGACGGCGCCGTCACTACCGATTCCTCGACCCACGTGGCACCGGCCCTGGTCTCGTTCTCCTGTTACCCGCGGCAGATTCAGGACCTCGGAGCGCCGCTGGGTTTCATCGAAGCCGGGGCGAGCGATTTCTTCGTCTCCCGGGGCTACGCGCACGTGATCATCAACGCGCGGGGCACTGGCGGCTCGGAAGGCACGTTCGGCTTCATGGACGAGCAGGAGCAGCAGGACATTCACGACGCCGTCGAATGGGCCGGCGCACAGCCCTGGTGCGATGGTCAGGTGGGCGGGATGGGGATCAGCTACTTCGCGATCGCCCAGCTGGCCGCCGCGGTGCAGCGCCCACCGCACCTGAAGGCCATCTTCCCGTTCGCGACCATGGACGACCTCTACGACGGGGTGTGGCAGCGCGGGGTCCTCAGCTCCGGCTTCTTCTCCAGCTGGATGCCCGCCGTCGGGATCATGGCCGGCGTCTCCGACCGGACCTGGCACGGGCGCGGTCTCGACCTGGCCCGGCACGTCCTCAACACGCCGGTCGTCCACGGCACGATGGAGCACGTCGGCGGTGCCGCAGCAGTGAAGGTGATGCGCCAGGTGTCGCGGGCGCACTACGCCGAAGAACCCTTCGGCCGGCTCTGGCAGCAGGCGGCGATCGAACACCCGGCCCATGACGGCTGGTGGGACCAGCGCCAGATCCGCTCCCGGCTCGCTGAGATCGATATCCCGGTCTACCTCGGTTGCCAGTGGGACAACGTGCCGATGCACTTGCCCAGCACCTTCCCGGTCTGGGAAGGGTTACAGCACAACCCCAACGTCCGCCTCACCCTGCTCGCCGAGGGCGGCCTGATGTGGCCCTGGGAGACCATGCACGAGGAAGCGCTGGCCTGGTACGACCACTGGCTCAAGGGCCGGGACACCGGGATCATGGACGGTCCGCCGGTTCGCTATGTCATTCCCGGCACCCAGGAGTGGCGCACTGCGGAGACCTGGCCACCGGAAGGAACCAGGCATGTCGGCTACGCGCTGCGGGCCGACGGCGTGCTCGCGCCTGGATCGGATGGTGAAGGCGAGCCAGGCAGCCGCAGCTACCTCTACCTGCCGACCGGCTCTGGGCGCCCGGGCGATGCCCAACCGCTGGCGATGCCCGGCCACCTGACCTGGCAGACCCAGCCGGCCACCGAGCCGATCGACGTCCTCGGCGACATCGAGTTGCAGCTGGACGCAACGATCACGGCGCTGGACACCGCCTGGATCGTGGTGCTGTCCGACATCGCGCCAGACGGCGGACAGGTGACCCTCAGCGCCGGCTGGCTTCGCGCCCAGCTGCGCACGCTGGACGAAGCGTCCAGGCCTGGCCGCCCCGAGCTGCCGTGCCGGGAGCCAGTGGCAATCCCGGTCGGCGAGATGGTGAGCTACCGGCTCCCGAACGTGCCGAACGCC
>CALMAR010000247.1:6488-6725 GCA_937859855.1 uncultured Kineosporia sp. | reverse complement strand
GACGGGCCCCGGCCTGCTGGCCACCGCCTGCGCCCTGGCCGGGGCCCGTCTGCTGCCGTTCGCAGGAGTCGCCGGCCTGCGAGCCACTCGCGGCACCCGGTTCGTGGCCCTGTTCGTCGCACTGCGCCAGGTGGCACGCCGCCGCGGCGATCTGCGTGTCTTCAGCCTGCTCACGGTCGCGGTCGCCCTCGTCGTCTTCGGAGTGGCCAGCCGGAGCGTGTTCGAGCAGAACCGGCT
>CALMAR010000247.1:0-6478 GCA_937859855.1 uncultured Kineosporia sp. | reverse complement strand
GCCCGGGTCGATGTCGGGACGGACCGAGTGGTGTCCATCGAGCAGAACATCGGGCCCGACGCCGCCGCGGTCGTTGACCGGCTCGATCCCGGCGGCACCCAGGCGGCCGCGGTCTACGACGGGCCGCTCACGATCGACTCGCCCCCGGATCTGTTCGTCCAGCACGCCACCCCGACCCCGCCCACTGTGCTGGTGGCGGACCCGGTGAGGTTCGCGGCAGTGGCTTTCTGGCGGCCCAACTTCGGTGCTGCCACGCTCGCGGGCGCTCTGCGCGCTCTGGAACCGGTCCCGGCGCTGCCACCCGGCTTCTCGGGCACCAGGCTGGCGTTCACGGCCCGGGTAAAGGTCACCAGCGGATTCGGGACTGACGTGCACATCGGCCTGACCGACGCGGCCGGCACCCCTATCGACATCAACCTCGGCGCCGTCGATGTGACAGCCTCCGCGGCCCCGGCCAAGGTCGTGCACTGGTCCGCTGAGGTTCCCCGGTGCGTCCAGGGATGTCTCTTCCGGCGGCTGTCGGTCGTCACCTCGCTCAGCGACAACCAGGTGCCCCAATCAGAGATCCAGGTCGTGGCCGCCGCCACTGGCAGCTCCGGCCACGGGACGACATCGATCCTTCCCCAGCTGCTGTCGGCCCAGTGGACGGCGCTGAATCCTGTTACGTCCGGCGGGACCAGCGAGACCGTGGCGACGGTGAATGACACCCTGACCATCCGGGTCCCGCCCGGGGTGTTCGCCCAGGACGCCGGGCGAGGCTACGGTGCGCAGGCAGGGGTGCCGGGCTCGGTGCCAGCCCTGGCCACGCTCAGCCAGTTGCCAGGCGACGGGACCGGGGACATTCCGGCCCAGCCGGGGGTTGACGGCGAGGATCTGCCGCTGCACGCAACCGCGATCCGCCTCCTGCCGCACGCTGGTGACGCCGGCGTCCTGCTGTCCCGGGCCTGGCTGGTAGCGGGCCGGCCGAACGGCTACGACCAGTACGCACCGAACGAGATCTGGCTGGCGCCCGGCGCGGCGGCCGACTTCCCCGCTCGGCTGTCCGCCGCCGGACTGTCTGTCCAGGGTGTCCAGTCGGAGGCTGATCGCTTCCTGACGCTGGCCCGGCAAGGCCCGGCATTCGCGGTTGCCATGCTGGTCTTCGGAGCCGGTGCCGCGGGTGCGCTGGCGGTGGCCGGCGCGACTGCGGTGTTCTTCGTGGCCTCCCGGCGCCGGCTGTACGAGTTGGCCGCTCTGCGGACCCTCGGCCTCTCGCCGCGGCGGCTGCTGGGCTCGTTGGTCATCGAGCAGCTTCTGGTCGGCCTCCTGGCCTCCGCCGCCGGCCTGGCCGCCGGGATCGCCGGTACACGGATCGCGCTCACCCGGCTGCCCGAGTTCGCCGACCGGCCCTGGTTTCCCCCTCTGGTCGTCGACCTGCCGATCCTCTTGATCCTGGCGGTCGGCGGGGTGATCACTCTGGTGATGGCGGCAGCGGCCGCCGCCGGAGGGCTCGTGCTGGTGCGCCGGGCCACCCCGCAATGCCTGCGGGAGGTGCAGGGATGAGTTCGCAGACCAGCGAGGCGGTGGTGCGCTGTGAGCGAGTGGTGCACATCCATCGCACCCGGGACACGGAGGTGATCGCGCTGTCCGGGGTCGAGCTGATCGCCGGAGCGGGGGAGTTGATCGGGATCGTTGGGCCGTCCGGTTCTGGCAAGTCGACGCTCCTGGCACTCCTCGCGGGCCTGATGACGCCGTCCGCAGGGCGGGTAGAGGTGCTGGGCCAGGACATGGGACGGCTGACCGAACGGCAGCGACTCATGATGCGAGCACAAGGGATCGGGGTGATGGCGCAGAACCTCGACCGTAATCTGCTGCCCTACGGGCGGGTCATCGACAACCTGGATTTCGCACAACGCCGGCCCGGGTCGACTGCGGCCGGCCGCCGCCGTCGCAGTGCGGAACTGCTGTCCCTTTTCGAGCTGAGCGCAGCGGCCAGGCGCCCGGTGCGGGCCTTGTCGGGGGGAGAACAACAGCGGCTGGCGCTGGCCGCAGCGCTGGCCAATGATCCCAAGCTGCTGCTGGTCGACGAACCCACCAACCAGCTGGACCCGGCGAACCGGGACCTGGTGGCCCAGCTGCTGCGGCGGGCGCGCGACCACGCTGGCACGACGGTGCTGGCCGTGACCCACGATCCTGAACTGGGCGCGGCGATGGACCGCAGCCTGGCCATGCGAGACGGCCGGGTGGGGGCCGAGAGCCGGTCCGGTCAGATGCTGGCCCTGGTCGGCCCCGACGGATCGGTCCAGCTGCCGGTGGACGTCCAGGAACGCTATCCGAGCGGATCGAGGGTCCGGTTCGTCGACCGTTCGACCCACCTCGAGATCCACTCCGAGAACCATCTGGAGCCCGGCCGGGGTGATTCGTGACCGCCGTGACCCAGCTGAGTGTGAGACTCGGCGACGTCCTGGTGCTTGACGGTGTCTCGGCTGCCTTCCCGAAGGGCCGGTTGAGCGCGCTCGTCGGGCCGTCCGGCTCCGGTAAGACCACGCTGCTCAATGTGCTGGCCGGCCTTCAGGCCCCGGCAGCCGGGACGATCGACATCGACGCCGCATCGATCGGCCTCGTACATCAGAGCTTCGCCCTGCTCTCGCTGCTCACCGCGGCCGAGAACGTCGAGGTGGCCGGACAGATCGCCGGGCGTCCCCGGCGGCAGGTGATCGACCAGGCGGCGGCGGCTCTGAAAGAGGTAGGTCTGGACGAACGAGCACATCACCTGGTGGAGGAGCTTTCCGGCGGCGAGCAGCAGCGAGTCGCGATCGCCCGCGCCATCGTCAGCCAGCCCCGCCTGTTACTCGCCGACGAACCGACCGCCCAGCTCGACACCGGCAATCGGATGATGGTGATGACCGTTCTGCGCCGCTTGGCCGCGGGCGGCGCCACCGTCATCATCGCCACCCATGACCTCGACCTGGCCGAACAATGTGACCACATCATCCGGCTCCGGAACGGCCGGATCACCGGAGAGTGAGATTGGCGCGGACATCATCTGGCTCTCTGCGGATGCCGGGCGGAAACTGCTCAGGTGGCGGGTGAAGCGAACGTCGAGCCGGCGCCAGACGGTCGCTACGTGATCATCCGCGGCCGTCGATGGCGGGCCACGGATCCTGGTCTGCCGCCGGAGGCGTCCGAAGTGCTGCGCCACGAGTTGATGAGCGCTCGCCGGGCGGTGGGCGCGGCGATGCGGCTCGGTGATCCAGAGGCAGAGCGTGCGGCCCGCGACCGGGTGCACCGGGCCAAGGTCGCGCTGGGTGAGCGCGGTACACCGTGGTGGGAGCAGTCCGATGCCGAGCGCCGGGGCCGCTGGGAACCGGTCGTCCTGGCACTGATGTCGTGACCGGTACCCAACCGGGTCAGACGGTTCGGGGGGACGAGCGGCGGGAGCGGGCGATCCTCGCCTCGCTGGCACATCGGGATGCCCGCAAAGGTTTTCGCTGCAGGCAGGAGCCTCGGACAGGGCCGGGGGTGGAGGATCGGTGGCGTGACTGACCGCCAAGTCCGGGTGGAAAAGCTCGGAGCGTGGTTGCTCAAGGGCAACGCGGACGCAGTGGATCTGGTCGCGCGCTTCGGGCGGGACCCTCACGTCGAGAGCTGGTGCGTGCAGCGTGGGTACCGGGCCCGGTTGATGTGCGCCGGGCACCGGGTTGTGTTCTGGGCCAGCGGAAGTCGCGGCCGGCTGCCGTACGGTGTGTGGGGGAGCGGGGTAGTGGCCGGGCCCGTGGTGACGGACTCGTCGGACGGGCGATGGCGGATTCCGCTCGACCTGGTCATCGACGATCCCGGTCGCTGGATCCCTCGCCTGATCCTTCGGGCCGATTCCCGGCTGGCCGGCGCCGAGGTGTTCCGTCAGCCGCAGGCCGCTAATCCCTCCTTCCTCACCGTGGACCAATTCACCGCGCTGCGGGATCACCTGGACGCCGCTCATCGGCGGCCGGTGTACGAGTAGCCACCAGCAGCTGCGCCCTCGTCCGGACGTAACCCCCCGATATCAGCGCCGTCGAAATCTGGCGGCGATGGTCAGGCCGCCTTCGGGACGGGTGCCGGTGATGAGGGTGGCGTGGTGTGCGTGGACGACGGTGTTGACGATGGCGAGACCGAGACCGAGACCGAGGCCGAGGCCGTAGCCGTCACCGCGATCGGAGCCGTCCTCGGCCTGCTCTACATCGCACCGATCATCGCCCGGGCCATCAGTGACCCGGGCTGGCAGCGCCGGCTGGAGAGAATCGCGCCGATGAGCGCCGGGCTGGCCGTCCAGGCCACCACCGATCTCGCCAGCCTGCCTATCAGTCCGTGGACCGGCCTCGGCGTGACCGCCGGCTGGGCCACTGCGGCGCTGGTGGCCGGCGGCCTGCTCCTTCAGTGGCGCGACCGTAGCCGTTTGTTTCGCCTCACGCCCGCGCCCAGAACTGTGAGCCCGCGAGGTAGCGCATCTGTGCCCGGCCTGGGACGGCTGGCATTTTCGGCGCCGCAGCGGCGGCCGCCGTGCGGACACCGGCCGCTTCCAAGTGGGGCTGGAAGGCGCACCGGTTTCAGCGCTGACCGGGATGTTCGGGGCCTTCATCCCCGGGCACCGCACTATCGGCGTCCGCCGGGTCAATGGTCACGCCATCCAGTGGATTACCTGCCTGCGTACCCGACTCCGGGTCGCCGTCCTGAGGGTCCGCAGCGCCGGGCACCGAGCCCGCCGGGCGAGCGGCCGATGGCGGCGGCCCACCTTCGCCGCTCGAACGCGACCCCAGCTGACTGGCATCCCCGTCCGCCGTGAGTGATTCGGGGTTGTTGCGAGGATCGATCTGGTCTGTGGTCTCACTCATGGTGTCTCCTCGGTAGCCATCGTCGGCTCCAGCCGGGGGTCATGCCCGTGGCCAGAACCGTGCTCGTCGACGATAACGATGAGAGCCGGTCACGCGCATCGGCTCCATGCGCGAGGCCTTCGTCGGCGCACACCGGTGCATGGCACACACTGGACCAGTGAGCAACCAGTCCGGGCCCGATGCGGGGATACAGCTGCGGTTGGAGCAGACCATGCTGGCTCTGCTGGCCCAGCGGGATCCCGGGGCGACGATCTGCCCATCCGAGGTTGCCCGGGCCCTTGGCGGCGACACCTGGCGCGACCTGATGGAACCCGCCCGGGCCGCGGCCCGGCACTTGATGGCTGCTGGCTCGGTGGAGATCACCCAGGGCGGAAAGGTGGCCGGCCCATACGCCACTGGACCGATCCGGATCCGGCGGATCGGTGATCGGCGGAACCAGGCTGAACAGCCATGATCGCCAGCTCAGCCCGGCTCCGTGCTAGTACAGCTCGCACAGTGCCGGGCTGAACCGGCGATCTTGGGTAGCCGGTCGGCTACTTGGCGGTGATCTTGGCGACGCCGACCAGCAGCGCGTTGGTGACGGCGTCGGTGCCGAAGGTCTTGTTCAGCAGCGCGGCGGCGTCCGGGCTGACGTAGACCTTGGTGCCTTCCAGGATGGCGTCACCGGCGGAGTCCTTGGCCAGCGGCTTCAGGGTGGAGCCGTCCAGGTTGAAGATGTAGACGTCCTTACCGACGACCTGGCCATTGGCCGTCACGGTTCCGGTCAGGTGACTCATGCCCGGGTCGATCTTGAAGTCCGACAGCCCGACCACAGTCTTGCCGCCGGTCAGAGTGATCCCTGATCCGTTGTGGTCGATTTCACCCTGAACGTATGGGCGCACACTCGAATTCGGGCCGAAGTACTTCACATTGCCGCCGGTGATGGGGAAGTGCAGGGCACCGTCGGTCAGCGTGGCGGTTCCAGTCACACCGGGCGTCAGCTTCAGGCTCTTCAGGGCGTCGACGAACCCTTGGTCCAGGGTCACCTGAGTGTCGGTGCCAGACAGGCTGGCCAGGGTCGCGATCGGTGCCGAAGGAGCCGCAGAGGCCGCCGTCGAGGAGCTGTCCGAATCCGAGGAACAGGCCGCGAGGCCGCTCATCAGCAGACCTGCCGTGCCGAGCGAGATGGCTGTTTTTGTCAATGTGCGCATGGGTTTTCATCCTTAAGAGGAGTTGAATCAGTGGCTCGATCTCGGTTCGCCACCACAACCCACGAGGATTGGTCCCACCGGCCCGGTTACTGTTTCGTGACCTCAGCGGCGGCCTTAGCGGCCTTAACCGGTCATAACCGGTCTTACGCCGCCAGGCGTGCCTCGACCGCCCAGCCTCCGGCCGCGACCGGCCCGGCGCTGAAAGAGCCGCCCAATCCCAGAACCCTTTCCCGCAGCCCGATCAGGCCCCGGCCGGTGCCGCGCGGCGGTTCCACCGGGGGCGGCCCGATCTGGTCCCCGGGGGCGTCGTTCTCGACCCGGACCATCAGCGCCCGCCCCTCCCGCTCACCTCGGACCAGCACCCGGACCGGCGCACCGGCCGCATGCCGCACAGCATTGGTCAGGCTTTCCTGCACCACCCGGTAGGCGGCGTGGGCG
>CALMAR010000246.1 GCA_937859855.1 uncultured Kineosporia sp. | reverse complement strand
GCTCGACCGCGAAACCCATGGGGATCCGTACCCATTGGCCGGGTGAGGGCGGCTGATCGAGCCGCCCGATGTTCACCTTGCGGGCGGCCCCCTCCACGGCGACCAGTGCGAGCTGGTCGCCGTAGCCCTCGACCATGGACACGACCTGACCCGGGATTCCCAGGCACATCTCACACCACCTCACTCAGGCCGGCCTGCCGGCCCTGGCCATCGAGCACGCGCTGGACGATGTCGGCGGCCTGATCGACCGATGCCGCCACGGCAAGGGTCAGACCTATTCCTTCACCGACGTCGCTCACCTGGCATCCCACCAGCAAGGTCGTCGGGGGCAGCTGGCCGCCCAGGGAGACCAGATTGCTCAACAGGGTGGCCGGGTCCATGCCGTGGGCATCGAGCTGACCGCCGTCCACCGCGCCGGCGGGCAGATGCTCCGGCTCGATCCGCAGCACCGAAATCTGGCCCGGCGCACCTCGATCGGGGACGGCGTCGTTCAGGATCAGCACATCCGGCGGGTCCAAGAGGTCGTAGGCCAGGTGCATGCCGCGGATGCCGTAGTCGACGATGCGCAGCTCACTGCCGGTCGTGGCCGGCCCAGCCCGCTCACGCAGCCGCGCCACGACGGCTGGACCGAACCCATCATCGGTGCAGAAGATGTTTCCGATCCCAGCCACCAGCACCCGTTCGGTCATCCGCTCACCTGATCTCAGGCGTCCTCGGCCCGGGTGGTTCCCGAGTAGTGAGCCGGCCCGGTCCCTTCATCGGCGGGTTCTTCGTCGCCAGCCTCGCTGGCCGGTTCTTCGACGGCAGGCGAGGCGTGCCGTCCACGCTCGGTGTCCTGCGGATCCGGGGCCTTCATCTCATCGCTCTCCACCGGACCGGTGGCTCCGGCCACGTTGGCGCCCTCCTTGCGCATCTCCTCCTCGCCGGAGACGTCGGCGCTGGTGCGGCGCCCTTCATAGGGCGGGATGGCGCGGGTGCCGTCGTCGGGGTCGACGGGCCCCGGATCGCCTGGGCTGATGGTCATGAGCACTCCTGGTTCAGATGCGGATGGTGGTCACTGGGTGGGCAACTGCGGCGCATCCGGATCGGCGCCCTGCGGGTCGATGGCGGTGTCCGTATCCTCGTCCGCCGTTCCGGCGGGCCGGTCGGCCGGACCGCCTCCGGGGCCGTCCGATCCGGTGTCCCGGGAACCAGGCGCCCCCCGCACCTCCTGGGGTTCTTCCTCCAGGTGGGCGCCGGGCTGGGTGCTGCTGTCGCCGGTACTGTCGGTCATGGTTCCTCCTTGACGGGGTTGACTGCGCCGAGCTACATCCGCCGCATCTCGAGATAGCGCTTGATGTCCGGGACCGAGCTGGCGGTCAGCACCAGCACGGCCGCCACCACCCCTGCTCCCACGGCCGTCGCGACCCATCCGACAACCTTCACGATGACTCCTCTCGTTGGTGATGATCGGCCAGCTGTTGATCGGCGAGCGGCTCGAGCTCCTCCGGGGCGAAATACAGGTAGCGGCCGTACCAGTCGTGGAACTCTGCGGCCGGGTCGTCGATCAGGGTGACGGCCACGTGGGTGGTGCCGTCGAGGTCGACGTGGACGGCGCTGATCCGCGCCTCCTGCCCGGCGTAGAAGATGTCCTGGGCGTCGGCCCGGCGGCTGGGGCGCAGACGCACCCGGCTGTCCTTGCCCAGTTCCATCCCGGCCACCCAGACCGTGTCCAGCTCGGGAGTCACCTCGGCCGCTGCCTCGGCCGCCCACCAGTCGTCGCCGGTCAGCATGGACGTGCCCGCACGGGGATCGCGCAGGACGCCGTGCAGGCGCTGCATGTCGGCCGGGGCCAACTGCTCGCAGCGATCGATGATCGCGGCGGCCCGCGGATCGGTGGCTCTGGCCTGCGCCTTCTCCTCATCGGTCATGGTGAGCACGCGCAGGGTGAGGATCTCGTCGATCTCAGTGGCGTCGAACAGGTCGCCGGGGCTCTGCGCAGCCAGCTCGGGATAGTCGTACAGGATGATCGGTGACACCAGCAGCAGATGGTCACAGCCCGGCAGCCCGGTCAGCACCGGCCAGCAGCGGTGCTGAGCGCTCCGGTTGGCCGCCGCCTCCGCGCCGGGCGGTGGGTCGGTCATCGAGAGGAAGCTCGCGTCCTGTGCATCCAGGAGCAGGTGCGCGCCGATCAGGGATCGGCTCAGGGCGTCCTGAGCCGACGATGCCCCGGCGCCGGTGTTCCCGATCCGGACGGTGAGCCGCACCCACTCGCCGTCCGGCTCGATCGAGATCGCCACCTGAGCGGTCAATGCCTCTCGCCGGCGAATCACCCGGCCTGCGATCTCGCCACTACTGTCCGGCAGCAGTTCGATCTGTTCATTGGCGTCCACGTCGACGTCCAGCAGGCGATCGAGTGTCTGATCGGGCCCCAGCTCGAAGGGGCCCAGCTCGACGTCGCACGCCACCGCCTCGTCCCAGCCGATCCAGGTCGTGCCGCCAACATCGAGCCGCTCGATCGCCGTGAAAGAATCATCGGCACACCGTTTTTCGATACCGCGATGCTGCAGATGCAGGAAGCGCAGATGAATCTGGATCGAGGCGGACGGGCCGGCTCGGAGCAGGCACTGGGTCTGCAGGTCCGGCTCCTCGCCGAACCCAGCCGCGGCGGCATCGGGCGGGCCGAGCACACCGAACTGCCAGCGCAGCTGATTCTTGCTGGACGTCGACCGATAGGGGTAGAGCAGGTAGCCCTCGTAGAGGACGGCGTCGGCGACAGCGCGGGCCACCTCGAGATCGGTGTTCACGACGCCACCCGCTCCGCCCGCTCGAGCAGCTTGGTCAGGGTTTCGTCCCACGAGGTGAGACCGTGCTCCGACCGGTAGGCGGCCAGGGCTTCAAGGGTGTCCCGGCGCGCTCGCAGCCAGCTGTCGCCGGGAAAGTGCTGATCCATCAGCTGGCGCCAGACCGCGACCGGCAGATCGAAGCGCGCTTCGCGGTCCCAGGGGATCTGGGTCACCGAGAACCCGGTCTGACCGCGGGTGAAAACTGTTCCGGAGAAAAGAAATTCGAGTCCGATCGTGCCCTCGCGCAAGGACTGCAGGTACTTCGCTCCGCTCACCTCGAAGTCATAGGAGCAGGGCAGTGGCAGATCGACCTCGGATGCGCCGGTGAAACCCTGAACCATCGCCGAGGTCTGCATCCACAGGAACGGCTTCAGCGTCTGGGACCAGCGCTGGCGCGGGCCGAACAGGTCACGCAGACCGTCGGCCTCGGCATCGGTGTAGTGCCGCTGGTGGGCGTTGATGCGTACCTGGGCGCGCAGCGCGATCGCGTGCACTTGCTCGCCACCGGTCTCGGCCACCCGCAGCTTCGCGATCAGCTGCGGTGTCACCGCGAACTGTTCGGGGACGACGTCCAGGACGTCGAACACCAGCGATGTCATCGCGCCGGCCTGCTTCGGCGAGCCACCTCGGCGAAGAAGCGCTCGATTTCCTCCCGGGCCTCCCGGCCTCCGTCGAAGCCCTGCCAGAACTTCCGCAGCGTGCCGGCGAGCTGGTAGCAGGCATCGATGGGAACCAGGTAGCAGTCAGGTTCGACGCCCTCGCTGGGGGCGCGGATCAGCACGGCTTCGACGTCGGGCCGGGCGACGCCGAGCTGCGGGTGCGCGGCGATCAGTTGCTCCCAGCCACGCAGGGGAAGTTCGGACTCCGCGGCCCCGGCTGGGCCCGGGTAGAAGGCGACCACCCGGTCCTGATCGGAGTTGCGGAAGAAGAAGGCCAGGCCGACCGGGATCTCCAGCGCGTCCCATTCGAGCTGGGTGATCGCGACGTCCGGGAACGAGAGGTAGCGATCAGGAACCGCCCGATGACGCAACTGCGCCTGCTGATCGGTGAACAGCAGATAGCAGCCGCGGCAGGTGCACATCAGGGAACGGGTGTGCAGATCCACTACGTGCTGATGTGCCTCAGCGATCGGCTCGGCGCACATCTCGCATCGCTCGCCCGGTGGAGGCGGGCGCCGGTTCGCCCGGATCCGGGCCAGCACATCCAGTGCCGTGCCCGGCCCAGCTACTGGCAACGCCTCAGTCACGTGCGCGCCATGTCGGCCGCGGGGCAGTCGGCGCCGGCGTACTGATGGCTGGCCGGCTCCAGCCGCGACCGCAGCGCAGATACCGGAATCACTCCGGGCGTGGCCGCTTTCGTGCTCACCGACGCGTCGTCCACCTCGATGCCGGTGACCTCGGGCGCAGCGGTCAGCACCGCCGTTTCCACCGCGAGTTTCAACGTGACGGACGAGGACGGGCAGCCGTCGCAACTGCCCAGCAACCGCAGCTGGACGACGCCCTCGTCATTCACCCCGAGCAGCTCGACGTCCCCACCGTGCGACCCGAGGAACGGCCGGACGCTGTCCAGCGCGGTGGCCACCCGCTGGGTCACAGCGTGGGGGTGCAATCCGTGCACGAGCAACAGTCCGGCCACCAGTTCGTCGCCCGCCAGCGCGTTGAGCGCGACGTCGTCCAGCCGGCCGGCCTCGAACAGGACGTCCATCATCCGCTCCAGTCCCGCTCCGTACAGGTCGGCCACCAGGCGCACCAGCTCTTCGGAACGCTCGCGCGCCTGGTAACCATGCGCGGAACTGGCGTCGATCAGCGCCTCGATCCGGGCACCGGTCGCGCCCAGGTCGAGGCTGGCGGGGGCCTCTTCCACCTCGGCTTCACTCTCCGGTGACGGACTGGGTCGGTGAGTGGACCAGGTCGAGCTGCTTGCCGTCGCCGAGGTACATGTGCACGCCACAGGGCAGGCAGGGATCGAAACTGCGCACGGTGCGCATGATGTCGATGCCCTTGAAGTGCTCGCGGTCGTTCTCCTCGAAGATCGGCTGGCCCTGGACGGCGTCCTCGTACGGTCCCGGGGTGCCGAAGCTGTCGCGGGGGTTGGCGTTCCACGGTGTCGGTGGGTAGGGGTGGTAGTTCGCGATCTTGCCGTCCCGGATCACCATGTGGTGGGACAGGACGCCGCGGACAGCCTCGGTGAAGCCGCAGCCGATGGCCTCGTCGGGCACCTCGAACGACTCCCAGGTCTTGGTGCGCCCGGCCCGGATCTCGACCAGCGCCTGCTCCGCGAAGTGCAGCGCGCAGGCCGCCGCATAGGCCTGGAAGTAGGTGCGGGCCCGGTTGCGCTCCAGGGTGTTGGAGCCGTGCTCGGGCACCTTCCACTCCAGGCTGACCGGACCCTTGAGCGCGGTCTTGGGCAGGTTGATCTGCACGCTGTTGCCGGTGGACTTGACGTAGCCGATGTCGACCAGCCCGGCCAGCGCCGTCGTCCAGAGCCGGGCCAGCGGACCGCCGCCGGTGTCCAGCGCCAGGTGGTCCTTACCGTCGAACCAGCGCGGCGACATCACCCAGCTGTACTTGTCGTCGAAGTCGCGCTTCTGCGGCTGGGGATTGGTGTGCTGGTTCCAGGGATGCCGCCGATCCACCGGATTGCCCAGCGGGTCGCGGGAGACGAACGTCTCCTGGTCGGTCCAGTCCTCGTAGTAGGAACTTCCGAGCAGGATCCGGATGCCGAGGTTGATGTCGACCAGGTCGGTGGTGACCAGCTTCCCGTCCACCACCACACCCGGGGTGACGAACATCTTCCGGCCCCACTCGGTCATGTCCTTGTACTCGAAGTTGCAGTACTCCGGGTCTTGGAACGAGCCCCAGCAGCCCAGCAGAGTCCTTCTCAGGCCGACCTTCTCGTAACCGGGCAGAGCCTCGTAGAAGAAGTCGAAGAGGTCGTCGTGCATCGGCACGACCTTCTTCATGAACTCGATGTAGCGCATCAGCCGGGTGATGTAGTCGGTCATCAATTGGATCGTCGCGACCGTTCCGACGCCGCCGGGGTACAGCGTCGAGGGGTGGACGTGCCGGCCCTCCATCAGGCAGAACATCTCCCGGGTCCAGCGGCTGACCACCAGGGCCTCGCGGTAGAACTCACCGGTGAACGGGTTGAGCGCCCGCATGATGTCGCCGATGGTGGCGAAGCCGTGCTCACCCTTGTGCGGCGCCTGCGTCTGGTTGGCCCGTTCCAGGACACCGGGATTGGTCTCCCCGACCATCTTCTCGCAGTAGTCGACCCCGACCAGGTTCTCCTGAAAGATGTTGTGGTCGAACATGTATTCGGCGGCCTCACCGAGATTGACGATCCACTCTCCCAGGTGCGGCGGCTTCACGCCGTAGGCCATGTTCTGCGCGTAGCAGGAGCAGGTGGCGTGGTTGTCGCCGCAGATGCCGCAGATCCGGCTGGTGATGAAGTGGGCGTCGCGCGGGTCCTTGCCCTTCATGAAGATGGAGTAGCCGCGGAAGATCGACGACGTGCTGTGGCACTCGGCGACCTCACGCTGCTTGAAGTCGATCTTCGTGTAGATGCCGAGGCTGCCCACGATCCGGGTGATCGGGTCCCAGGCCATCTCCACCAGGTCCTCACGGGTGCTGCTGCTGCGCCGCTTGCCGCTGGTCGTCGTCATGCCCGGCTCCTCACCAGGTTCGGGTTGCGCCGGTGGTGAGCCGGTCGCCGGGACTGCGCCACTTGGGTTCCTTGTCGACCGTGCGCGTGGTGACCGCGCGCAGGCGCCTGATCGCCGAACCGTAGAGCTGGGAGCCGGCGGTGGAGAGCCGCCCGCCGGGGGGTTCGTCCATGAACGGCATGAACTTGTCCGGGAAGCCGGGCATCGTGCAGCCGATGCAGATGCCGCCGACGTTCGGGCAGCCGCCAACGCCGTTGATCCACCCGCGTTTGGGCACGTTGCACTTCACCACCGGGCCCCAGCAGCCGAGCTTGACGATGCACTTGGGGGAGCCGTACTCGGTCGCGAAATCGCCCTGCTCGTAGTACCCGGCCCGGTCACAGCCCTCGTGCACGGTCGCGCCGAACAGCCAGGTCGGCCTCAGGGCGTCGTCCAGGGGGATCATCGGGGCCTGGCCGGTGGCCATGTACAGCAGGTAGGTGATCGTCTCGGAGAAGTTGTCCGGCTGAACCGGGCAACCGGGCACATTCACGATCGGGATGCCTGCCTTGGACTTCCAGTCCCAGCCGAGGTAGTCGGCCACGCCCATGGCGCCGGTCGGGTTGCCCGCCATGGCGTGGATACCGCCGTAGGTCGCGCAGGTTCCGGCCGCGATGATCGCGGTGGCCTTGGGCGCGAGCCGGTCCAGCCACTCACTGGTGGTCATCGGCTGACCGGTGTCCGGGTTGTTGCCGAAGCCGCACCAGTAGCCCTCGTCGTGCAGCTTCTCGTTCGGGATCGAGCCCTCCACCACGAGCACGAACGGCTCGAGCTCACCGCGGTCGGCCTTGAAGAACCACTCCAGGAAGTCGTCGGCGCCGCCGTTCGGGCCGCACTCGAAATCGATCAGCGGCCAGTGCACCGCGACCTGGGGCAGACCCGGGAGTGCTCCCAGGGCGATCTCCTCGACGCTGGGCTGGGTTGCCGCGGTGAGAGCGACCGAGTCTCCGTCGCAACTGAGGCCGGCGTTGATCCACAACACGTGGATGAGGGCGGATTCCGCCGCGGTCTGCGCCTCGCGGATGCTGTTACCCGTAGCTGATGGCATCTTCGCCACGCTTCCCGGGATCGCTGGCCCGACGCGGGTCTCGAACCCTGTGCCTGGGGCCTCGGTGGCCCGGTTTACGGCTTATTCTGTGATTACGCTCACATGGATTCGATGTCAAGGAAGGATGTCCTTACCGGATTGGCGTCTGTGCTGGTCAGCCAGCTGTGCCACGCCTGCATGCCGTCTCCGGTGGTGGCCGAGAGAGGCAGGATCTGCACGCCCGGACGGACTGCGCGGCAGTTACCGGCCAGGCTCTCAAGGTCCACATCCAGGTAGGGCAGAAGATCGACCTTGTTGATCACTACCAGGTCGGCCGCCGCGAACATCTGCGGATATTTGAGCGGCTTGTCCTCACCTTCGGTGACCGAAACGATAACCACCCGGGCTGCCTCGCCGAGATCGAACAGGGCCGGGCAGACCAGATTCCCGACGTTCTCAACGAACACCAGCGAATCCTGGGCTGGCTGCAGCGCAGTCAGGCCCCGGGCGAGCATGTCCGCGTCCAGGTGACAGCCGGACCCGGTGTTGATCTGGACGACGGGTGCGCCGGTAGCGCGGATCCGCTCGGCGTCCAGCCGGGTCTCCTGGTCCCCCTCGATCACCGCGGCCGCCCGGACGCCGCTGAGTTCGCTCAGAGTCCGCACCAGCAGAGTGGTCTTGCCCGAGCCGGGTGAACTCATCAGGTTAAGGGCGAGGATGCCGCGCTCCGCGAGCCACTCCCGATTGTGCTGAGCCAGATGGTCGTTCTTGGCCAGCACCGCTGTCTCGAGATCGATGACGGACGGCTGGTGGGCCTGCACGGGTGAATGTGCGTGCTGGTGAGCGTGATCATGAAGGTGCTGCTGAGGGAACTCAGCGCCGTCCACCCGGATATCAGCCTCTCCGCACCCGCAGGTGGCGCACATCCAAGCCCGCCTCTCCGCGCCCGCTCAGGCGCCGATCTCGTCCGCGACGTCCTCGGGCACGGGCTGCAGCGTCACCGAGGCGATGGTGAGTTCCTGGCCCGAGGTCACCCGAACGTCCGCGCTGCCGCAGGGGCAGAGCAGGATCAGGTCATCGAGCGGGAAGTCCTGGCCGCAGTGCTGGCAATGAGCGCGCCCGGCCGGGCGTTCGATCTCCAGTTCGGCACCGGCCAGTGGCGTTCCAGCCGTGGCCAGTTCGAAGCAGAACCGCATCGCGTCCGGGACGAAACCAGACAGCCGCCCGACCCGAAGGCGCACGCAGGCGACCGGGTTGAGACCGGTGCGTTCCAGCACGGCCTCGATCACGCTCTGGGTGATCGCAAGCTCGTGCATCGGCGTCCCATCGTCGGGTCCGGCCAGCCAGAGCCACGGTACGCCTGGCCCCTCCGATCGGCTATGGGTTGAGCCGGGCGGCGCCGGGACCGGAGTGGGCGTAGCCGGCCAGAGCGCCCGGCTGGGCCAGCAGGCCGTGCAGCACGAACTCGGCCGCCTGCTGGGCGGCGGCCAGGGGCGCGTTCCGGACCAGCGACGGGCGCTCCCGCATCAGCCCGATCTGCAGTCCAGCGATCATGGTCTGCACCAGTTCGGCGTCCACCGGGCGAAACTCGCCGCCCTCCACCCCTTGTTCGAGCATCGTCCGCAGGGCCGCGTCCAGTTCGCCCAGCCGAGCCGCCGGGACGGCGAACTCCGGATCGCGCAGCACTTCGTCGGAGTACACCCCGCCGAGGTTCCATGGCGAGGTGAGCACGGAGGTGAAGTCCTCCAGCAGATAGCGGTAGAGCCGGGGACCGGCCGGCCCTGAACCCCGGGCACAGCGCTGGGCCAGCGGCACGGCGTCGTCCAGGCTCCGGTCCAGCAGCTCGAGCAGGATCGCGCCCTTGGACCCGAAGTGATGGAACAGGGACGGCTGCCTGATCCCGACCGCCGCGGAGATGTCCCGGGTGGACGTCGCGCCGTAACCGCGAACGGCGAACAGGTCGGCCGCCTCGGCGAGGATCCGTTCGCGGGTTCTGACTGGCCGGGCGGTCGCCACGATCGTCATCATGCAGCCTCTGGGGCCAGGCCGGCGATCGCCGCTGGATTGATCGGCGCCACGTCCGAGACCGCGGCAACACTCACCGCCTCGGGGAAGAGCCGGAGCAGGGTCAGGTACACCAATGCGGAGACCGCGGCCGAGCCAGCGAAGCTGACGTCCACCCCACCGGCCAGCCCGGCCAGCGGCCCGGAGTAGAGCGAGCAGTCGATGGCCAGGCAGCCCAGCACCGCACCGGCCGCCCAGGCGATCGCCGCGCGAAGGTTGAACCCTCCGGTGAACCAGTAGGCGCCCCCGGTGCGACCGGCGTTGAAGACCTGCAGATCGTCCAGCCGGTACTGGCCGCGCGCCCGCAGGAACCCGATCGTGGTTACCGCGGCCCACGGGGTGGCCAGCACCACCAGGATCAGCGAGATCGCGGTGATCGAGTCCTGGGCATCCCAGATGAAGGCACCGGCGAACACCAGCAGCACCGAGCCCGCGCAGACCACGGCGGTCGCCCCGGCGCGGGACAGGAAGGGCAGGATCGCGTCCAGATCCAGCCCGCAGCTGTACATGGAGGTCGCGCCGAAGCCCGCGGTGCCCAACGTCAGGAACGGCACCAGTGCGATCGCCAGCCAGAGCGGGGACTGCTGCACCAGGCCCGAGCCGAAGTCAGTGAACGGGTCGGGGAAAGCGGACGCGACCAGGACGCCGGCGGCGGCCGGACCGGCGATGGAGACGAACAGGCCCAGCGAGGCGACCGGCAGCATCTTGCGGGCCGGGAAGCGCACCGGGGAGATGTAGCGGGACCAGTCGCCGAGCAGGGTGATCATAGACATCGGGCCGGAGATGCCGACCACGACGGCGGACAGGATCCAGGTGGTGGCCCGGGAGCCAAGCACGTAGTCGCCTCCGGTGTATCCCAAGTCGGCCCGGCCGCTGAACGCGGCCAGGATCAGCAGGAACGAGACGCCGCCGAGCGCGACCATCCAGCGCTCGACTCGGGCCAGCAGGTGATATCCCGCCACCGCGATCACACCGACCCCGGCGATCAGCACGAGATAGGCGACGGCGTGGGCGATGCCGGACTGCGGTGTGCCGGCGATCCGGTGCAGCACCGAGACGGTCGCGTCACCACCGGACCAGACCGCGATGGCGGTGTAGGTGAGGCTGATCGCCAGGCCCACGATCGAGCCGATCAGCCGGCCGCGGACGCCGAAGTGGGCGCCGCTGGCGGTGGAATTGTTGGTCGCGGTCCTGGAGCCGATCAGGACCAGGGCCCAGACCATCGGGATGCCCAGGAGCACGCCGGTCGCGATCGAGGTCAGTGCGTCGACGGTGCCCAGGCCGAGGGTGACTGAGATCCAGCCGAACACCATCACACCAAGGGCCAGGTTTCCCCCGACCAGGATGCTGAAGAAGGTCCATGGGGTGCTGGTCTGGTCGGCGGCCGGGATCCGGCTGACCCCGATCTGCTCAAAGCCGGTGTTCATGGCGCCCTCCTGGCTCGCCCTCCCTATCACTCGATAGACTATCGAGTGATAGGGAAAATCGGCAAGACATGCTTCGAACAATCTGACCGCACCTGCTTGGTGTTGCTTGGTAAAGTTCGCACCTGAGCGCCGAGAGATCTGGGAGGCACAGTGAACGGTCCCCGAACAGCGATCGTGACCGGCTCGGCCCGTGGGATCGGAGCAGCGACCGCCAAGCGGCTGGCCGCTGACGGCTTCGCGGTAGCGGTGCTGGACCTGGATGAGACCGCCTGCGCCGAGACCGTGAAGGCGATCCAGGACGACGGCGGGACGGCGATGGCGGCCGGGGTGGACGTCAGTGTCAAAGCTCAGGTCGAGGTCGCTGTCGGCCGGGTGGCCGAGGCGCTCGGGCCGCCGTCGGTGCTGGTCAACAACGCCGGCATCACCCGGGACAACCTGCTCTTCAAGATGACCGAGGCCGACTGGGACGCAGTGCTCGGCGTGCACCTGCGGGGCTCGTTCCTGATGACCCAGGCCGCGCAGGTGTACATGACCCAGTCCCGCTACGGCCGAATCGTGAATCTGTCGAGCACGTCTGCGCTGGGCAACCGCGGCCAGGCCAACTACGCGGCGGCCAAGGCCGGGCTGCAGGGCTTCACCAAGACGGTGGCGATCGAGCTGGGCCGGTTCGGCATCACCTGTAACGCGGTGGCTCCAGGATTCATCGAGACCGAGATGACCATCGCCACCGCCGCCCGGATGGGAATCAGCTTCGAAGAGTTCCGGGCGCACAATGCCGCCGAAGTCCCAGTCGGGCGTATCGGTCAGCCGGAGGACATCGCGCACACCGTGTCGTTCCTGGTCAGCGAGGGGGCCGGCTTCGTCTCCGGCCAGGTGATCTACGTGGCTGGCGGTCCCAAGACGTGAGCCCTCTACCTTGAACTGGTGCTTGAACTGGTGAAGGTGCAGGTGTGGTTCGCGCACGTCCCCGCGGGGCGGCTGGACGACGTCGTCCGGATCCGGCTGGCCGCTGATCTGGACGATGCCACGCTGACCCGGCTGGACCGGTTCCGCCGGCCCGAGGACCGTGACCGGGGCCTGGCTGCGCACTCCATGCTGCGCCGCCTGCTCGCTCCGATCGCCGGCCTATCGCCCCCCGAAATCCGCCTGGCGACGCGTTGCTCCGCTTGCGGCAGCACCGAGCACGGCAAGCCTGAGCTGGCCGGCTACGGCTGCGATCCACCGGCCCGGTTCAACCTGTCGCACGCCGGGGAACTGGTGGCGGTGGTGATCACTGGGCCCGACCTGGACGCCGGCATCGACGTTGAGTCCCGTGCCCGGCGGGTGGACTGGGCGCAGCTGCGCCGGTCGATCTTCACCGATGCAGAGTGGGACGCCACGGTCGCCGCGCGTGACCCGGCCCGGGCCCGGATGGACGCCTGGTCACGCAAGGAGGCGGCGGTCAAGGCCACGGGGCACGGCCTGTCCGCAGCCATGCGCTCGGTGGCAATCGACCAGGCCGGATCGGACCTGCCGCGATGGCAGACCAGCATCGGCGGGCCGGACGGGGAGTGGGCGGTCCGCGGCTGGGACATCGCTCGGCCCAGCGGGGTGGACCGCGAGTACGCCGCTGCCGTCGCGGCCAGTCCCCGCAGGCGCCCCGGCCGATGGCCGCTCGATCCTGAGATCAACGACTTCCGGCTGTGACCCGATAGAGAAAGGCGATCCAGCTCCGGAAGGGCCTCCAGCCGTCGGCGATGCTCTCCAACTCGGTCAGAGCGTCCTTGGACACCCCGTAGACGCGGGCCATCTCCCGGTGCAGCCGGCCTTCGCTGGCCGGGAACCGATCCGGGTGCCCGGCCCCGCGGATCAGGACCAACTCGGCCGAGAACGGGCCGATCCCGTCGATCGTGCGAAGCAGGGCGATGGCGTCGTCCGGGTCCATCGCTCGCAGTCGCTCACCGTCCAGCACGCCGTCCAATGCGGCCCGGCCCACCGCCTGCAGCCGCTGCACCTTCAGCTCCGGCACGAAACCGAGCCCAGCGGCGTCCACCAGCACCTCAGGTCCAGGAAAGGCGAGCACCGGCTGGCCCGCCACCGTCTGCCGGGTGCCGAGCTGTTCGGCGATCCGCAGCCGCATCCGGCTGGCCTGGACCCTCTGCACCCGCTGGCTGAGCACGGCCCAGGCTGCCGCCTCGTAGGCGGAGTTGAAGCAGACCGGGCGCAGGCCGGGCAGCCGGTCCGCCAGATCCAGGGCGTGCTGGTCAGTGCTCACCGCGGCCCGCAGTCCGGTCGCATCGACGTCCAGGGACAGGATCCGGGCGATCTGGGCGCGTAGCGGGTCGTGATCGAGCTGGCCCTCGGTGCCGCCGGAGACGTCGTCCACGGTGGCGGTCACCACCCCAGTCGGCCCCTGCCGGACGGCGACGCCGGCACTGGCCGGCTGCCGCTCGACCGGAAAGGCCAGCCGCATCACCGGATCTGCGCCGTCATCGTGGCCGGCACCGTTGTCCCGATAGCCGGCTGGAGTGAAGCCGGTCAGGAAGCCGATCGCGGCCGGCAGCGAGAAGTCGCCCTGCGGCACGATCCGGAAACTGGTCATCACCGATCCAGACTGTCAGGCCGGGGGACGGCGGCGACGGCCGATGATGTCATCAGCGTCCAGTTCGGCCGCCACCTGCGGCAACGGCGCCGCCCCGCCCAAGTACTGCGGCAGCCACCAGCGATCGGCATCGTCCTGCGGCTGCTGCGGATGGCCGCGCTGCAGGCGTTCGAGCAGGGCGCCGATCCGGCGCTCCAGTTCCTGGGTGCTGGCGACCGGGTCAGCGTCCGGTCCGGGGCTGAACGGCTCGCCGACCGCGATGGTGACGGCCCGGCCCCGGGAGACGTCCAGGCGGCGGTCCTTGGTCCAGATCCGCTGGCCACCCCAGGTCGCCATCGGAATCAGCGGCACCCCGGCGCTCGAGGCCAGCCGGGCGGCGCCAGTCTTGAAATCCTTCAGCACGAATGAGCGGCTGATGGTGGCCTCCGGGAAGATGCCGACCAGTTCGCCGCGCCGGAGGGCGTCGATCGCCTGGTCGAAGGCGCCGGTTCCGGCTGACCGGTCCACTGGGATGTGGTGCATGCCGCGCATCAGCGGTCCGGCGAGCCGGTGCTGGAACACCTGGTCCTTGGCCATGAAGCGGACCAGTCGTTTGCTGGGCCGCGCGGCCAGGCCGCAGAAGGTGAAGTCGAGAAAGCTGACGTGGTTGCTGGCCAGAAGGGCGCCGCCGGTGCGCGGGATGTACCCGGTGCCGGACAGCTGGAATCTGATCCCCAGCGCCAGGAAGGCGCTGCGGGCCAGCAACAGGATCGGGGGGTAGACCAGATCAGCCACGCCCGGAGGTTAGTTGAGCTGGTTCAGCAGAGACCGGCCAGCACGCCCGCTTCGGCGGCCCACCAAGGACGTTTCGGCGCGTCCCGGGCGGGAAACGTTGTAGGCACAGGTTGTCTGCGTAGCTTTGGCGTGACTGTCCCGTTCGATGAAGAATGCGGCCCGCCCGGACAGCCGCCGATGCGCCCACGTAAGCTCACTACGAACGTCGCAAATAGACCGAACTCCTGCCCAACCCTATTCAACCGAAACATCGCGTGGCACTGTCATTACACATCGTGTCGTGAGTTCGGCCCGGCGCCAGGGGGTGGAGGTGCGCGTGCCGCGGAGGTAGAGATGTCCGTGTACAGCGCGGCGAGTTGGCTGGCCGCTGATTCGGGCCCTCAGGTCAACAGCAACGCGGTCGTGACCTGGGGTGTCAAGAATCTGATCCCGCTGGTTCTGCTGATCATCGGTCTCGGCATCATCGCGTCAGCGCGCAAGGGCAAGATCAGCGATAACGCCAACACCTTGACCAATGTGGTGCTCGGCATGGGCGTGATCGCCGGCGCCTCTGTTCTATACGTTTTCGCGGGCCAGCTCACAGATCTGGTGTTCGGGACCGGGAACTGACCGATGCGGGTCACCCCCGATGACGACGTCTACCGCGTCAACACCGTCTGGCTGGGGCCCACCGGCCTGACCTTCCCCTGGACCGCGCGGTATCTGGCCTATGCCACCTGGCTGGTCGTCTTCCTCGTGGTCCTCTTCGTCGAGGCGGTCACCCCGCTGACGGTGCATCTGCCGCCGGTGTGGGAGGTGTGTATCACCACCTTGGCGACCTACGGCCTGATGGGCTTCATAGATCATGAACGCCCACCCTCCGCGGTCTGGCGCACCTTCGTCGCCGACCTGAAGGCTCCACGGCCATCGCCGAGGGTCAACCGCTATCGCACCCAGACCGTGGTGACGGTACGGGACCGCCGCACGACTGCTCGCGGGCGCAGGGCCGCATGATGGGACGCCGCGCAGGCGATCGCGAGCGTGCGGCGGATCGGCCGCTGGCCCTGCGTCATATCGAAGGCAATCTGGCCTTCACCGACACCGCCGCCTGGGCCTGGTTCGCGCTGCCCACCCAGCGCTGGGCGTTCCGGGCGGACGGCGAACGGGTCAACCTGATCGTCGACACCGCAACCCGGCTGGCTGCGATGGCCGGGCGCAAGCTGCACCTGCGGGTCACCTCCCGCCCGTACCCGGCGGCGGCCTGGGCCCGGTCGCTGGACCGCCGAACCCCGGATCCGCTGCCTGGCATGGACGGCGACACCTGGGCCGACCATCTGATCTCGGCTCAGCAGCACGTACGGGCCTCGACCATGGCCGAGAAGGAGGTGTATCTCGGCGTCCAGCTGGCCGACCGGTCCGGGGTGTCGACCACGGCCCAGCGGTTGCTGCGCCGCCCGGCCCGGGGGGAAGTGCAGCGGGTCGACCGGGACGCCTCCCTGGTCGCCGAGGCGGTGACCGGCCCAGGACTGGACGGCCGGACGGTCACCGCTCGCGAACTGGAATGGCTGCTGCGCCGTTCGCTGGCGCTGGGGCTGCCCGCGCCCAGCGCGCTGTCGCCGGTGGACGACGACCGATGGGATCACGAGGACCTGGCTGAGTTCACCGAGAGCATCGTCTACGAGGCCGAGCCGTTCGCCTCCACCGTCCGGTTGCGCCGGCGCGATCCGCTGTCGAACGGGACCCAGCGGCACGTCAGCGTGCTGAGCGTCGGGCGGGTGGACGAGATCGAGATCCCCGATCCGGCGCACGAGCCATGGCTGGTGCACGCCGACCGGCTGCCGTTCGCGGTCGAGTGGTCGATCCGGCTGGACGTGCTGGACGGCGAACAGGCCCTGGACGCCGTCCAGCGCAAGCTGCTGATCGTGCGGGACATGCAGAAGCACTACCGCGACCACGACCTGGACGAACCGCTGGCGCTGGAGCGGCAGGCCCGGCAGGCCCGGGTGATCGAGGACCAGATGACCACCGGCGGCGACACGGCCGGCACCCGGGTGCACGGCTGGTTCCGGATCGCGGTCTCCGGGCACACCCAGGAGCAGTGCCTGGAACGGGCCCGCCAGGTGATCGACACCTACCGCAAGCGCCAGATCACCATCGCACACCCGAAGGGTCAGTACGGGTTGTTGCGGGAATTCGTTCCTGGAGAACCGCTTTCGTCGACGGCTTACCGGCGGCGGCTGCCCGCGCTGTACTTCGCCGCCGGAGTGCCGGCCGCGTCGTCCGGGCTGGGTGACCGGCGCGGTCCCTACCTCGGGCACACCTGCGCCTCGGCCCGGCGGGCGGTCATGTTCGACACGCATTTCGCCACCGAGGTCCGGGAGACCTCCGGGCTGGTCCCGATCGTCGGCGCCCTGGGGTCGGGCAAGTCGGTGCTGGCCGGGCTGATCACCTACGAGGCGGTCCGGCGGGGGATCACGTCAGTGATGCTGGACCCATCCGGCCCGCTGGCCCGGCTGACCGAGTTGCCCGAGCTGGCCGGCTTCGCCCGGCACATCGATCTGACCTCGGCCCCGGCCGGGACGCTGAACCCGTATTCGGTGGTGGTGCAGCCCCGGCCGGAGGATTACGCCACCATCGATGCGCTGGAGGAGGCCCGCACCCTGGCCTCCCAGGACCGCAAGCTGCTGGCCCTCGACGTCGCCACCATGTTGCTACCGCCCACGCTGGCCTCGGCGCCGCGGACCCGGCTGCTGCTGACCGAGGCGATCCGGCTGACCAAGGGCGCGCCGGGAACGTCGCTCTGGTCGGTGGTCGAGCATCTGGAACAGCGCGATGACGATCACGCCCGCGACATCGCCGCCTATCTGCGCGACATGGCTGAGATGCCGCTGGCCCGGCTGTTCTTCCCGCGCGGCCCGCAGACCGAGACGATCCGGGATCAGGCCACTCTGACCGTGCTGACCATGCCTGGCCTGCTGCTGCCGCCGCCCTCGGTGCCGCGTGAGCACTGGTCGACCAGTGAGCAGATGGCGGTGCCGCTGCTGCACCTGGCGTCCTGGTACGCGACCCGGACCATCTACGGCCGGCCAAGGGCCGAGCGCAAGTTGGTGGCCCTGGACGAGACTCACTTCCTGGGCGAGTGGGGGGCCGGGCGGGCGTTGTTCACCCGGCTCGGGCGGGACAGCCGCAAGTGGAACACGTGCGTCCTGGCCGCTTCTCAGAACCCGGCCGACGTGCTGGGGATGGAGGTCTCGAACTTCATTTCAGCGGCGTTCGTGGGTCGGATCGAGGACGACCAGGTGGCCTCCGATGCGCTGCGGATGCTGCGGGTGCCGCCGGGAGTGGGGTACGAGGGGGTGCTGGCCCGGCTGTCGCCGCGGGCGGCCGAGAACGCCCGGTCCGGGTTGCGCGAGTTCGTGATGCGGGACGTCGACGGCAACGTGGATCGGATGCGGGTCGATCTGGACCACTTACCGCACGTGCTGGCCGCGCTGGACACCACCGCCGCGCCGGCCGAGCGCCGGGTGCCGATGCTGACGGCCGATCTGCGGCCCGAGGTCAGTTACCTCGATACCCAGCAGATCGATCTGACCGCGCTGCATGAGCACGTCCCGGGTCTGGCCGAACCGCTGCCGTTGATCGATCTGACCGGCTCTGAGCCGCTGGACCGGCCCGAGCCAGTCGAGGCGAGGGCAGGCGCCGGTGACAGCACCCAGCCGGATTCTGAGCTGGAGCGGGGCCTGGAGCCGGATTCGGGTGTAACCGGCCCGGAGCCGGTCGGTGCAGGTACCGGCTGGCCGGCCCGAGCCGGTCAATCGACTCGGGCCACCCGGCCGGACGCAACGGCGCAGTCCGCCGAGCTGGCCCAGGCAGCCCGGCGCACCCTTCAGCGCAAGCGCGGGCCGACATGAGCCCGGCGGGGCGGGCCGTCACCGCCGTCCTGACCCTGTTCACCGCCTGTCTGGTTTCGCTGGTGCTGGCCTCCCCGGCCTCAGCGCTCCAGCCGCGGGCGGCGCCCCGAGCCGCCGTCCGGTCGGCACCCGATGTGCTCGGCTGCAAAGCCGCTCCTACCCCGGAGATGCCTGGCCGGGGCATGGTCGGCTTCTTCGAATCCAAACCGGATGAACTCCCGCCCGCCGGTAATCCGTTTGCCGCCGGGCAGAAGACCACCACGATCTATCAACAATACGGCTACGCCGGATTGCGCTGGAACACCTATGACTTGGGCTGCGGACCCGACTTGGCCCGGGCTCCAGATGCGTCCGTCGGCACTGCGGTGGCGAACTGGATTTTCAACCTTCCGAAGACCGCTATTGCCGCTACCGGTGCGATTGTGGGCCAGGCATTCGCTCCTGATTTTCTGTCGTTCTTCGATCCTTTGATCGGCAAGGTCGTGGATGGACTGCGGCATGCGGTCTTTGAGCAGTGGTTCCCCCTGGTTCTGGCCGCGCTCGGCCTTCTCCTGGTGTGGAAGGCTCGGCAGGCATCGCTAGCTTCGTCAGCCAGCGCAATTGCCTGGGCCGTGATGGTCATGGTTTTGGTCACCATGGTCTTCCGCTGGCCTTTGGTGGCCGGGCATGCGGCGGATGAGACGGTGACCGGCACTTTGGCCACTGTCAACAACGGACTCAATGGGAATGACGCCGTCAAGGACGATGCGGGCGCGGCGGCCATTGCGGGAATGCAGGAAGCCCTTCTCTATCGCGCTTGGCTTGGAGGCACGTTCGGGGACGCCGATTCGCAGGTGGCCAAGTCTTATGGTCCGGTGATCTTCGACTCGCAGGCACTGACTTGGCGTGAAGCCGAGATTGTTCAGACGGATCCGGAGCAGGGCCAGAAGATCATCCAGGCCAAGGAGGCGAAATTCGCCGAGGTGGCCGCCAAGGTTCAAGCCCAGGATCCGGATGCGTACGAATACCTGACGGGCCGGCGATCGGACAGTCGGGTGGGCTATTCGCTGCTTGCGGGAATCGCTGCGCTCTGTGCCGTCCCCTTTTTGCTGATCGCCGGTCTGCTCGTACTTGGAGCTTTGGTCATTGTCCGGTTTGGCGTGATGTTGTTTCCTGCGTTCGCCACTCTGGGCCTGTTCCCGACGATGCGAGGGCTGGTCACTGGAATCGGCAGCACAGTTGCCGCTGCTCTGATCAACGCCATCATCTTCGGTATTGGTGCTGCTATCACCGTGATGGGGATGGGCGTGCTGCTAGGGCCAGGCGTTCATCCGGCCTGGCTTCAGATCGTGCTGATGCTGCTTCTCACTGTGGTGATGTGGGTGGCGCTGAGCCCGTTCCGGCGGCTCACGCAGATGATTGCCGGCCGGACCCAGTTCGCGGTGGCCGCGGGCTCGGTCGGAGCAGGCGGCCGGGGCGCCGCCCGGGCCAGTGGCCGGGTGCTGTCCGGTGCGATCGGCACCTTCCTGGGCATGTCAGCTGCCCAGCGGGCCGCCGAGCGAGATCGCGAAGAGCCACAGACCACAGGCGTGCCGCAGCGAGCCGAGGCGATCACCAGCTATCAGCCGATCGCCACGCAGGACTACACAGTTCCGGAGGGCTCCGGGCCGTCGCTGCCGGAGGGACAGCCCGCCGCCCTCAGTGCCGCCCGTCCAGTGAGGATCGATTCGCCGTCCGTCACCGTCGTCCGTGGCGCTGGGACCAGGGACCGGTACACCGGCGACCCGGACGAGATCTACACTCCGGCTG